>CAVEKJ010000126.1:0-6016 GCA_963616205.1 Prevotella sp. | reverse complement strand
GGTCACCAGGATGGCAGGTTTGCCGGAATTTTTCAGGATCTTGCCAATGTCGTCGCTGACGTTCAGACGGGTCTGGTAATCCAGGGCGGAAAAGGGTTCGTCCAGAAGAAGAAGCTCCGGTTCCAGCACAAGGGTCCGGATCAGCGCGGCACGCTGGCGCATACCGCCGGAAAGCTGGGAAGGCCTTGCATACTGGAAGCGGTCAAGGCCATAGGGCTTAAGGAGTTCTTTTGCATGAGAACGTTTTTCCGGGGTAAGCTCGCCCCGGATCTCAAGGCCAAGAAGAATGTTTTTGTAGATAGTCCGCCATTCCAGAAGGTGGTCTTTCTGGAGCATGTATCCAACCGCGGTACTGCCGGAAGAAACGGTTTTTCCGTTCAGGGTGATGGAGCCGCATTCCGGGGTATCAAGACCGGCGATCAGGTTTAAAAGTGTGGATTTTCCACAGCCGGAAGGGCCTACAATGGACAGGAACTCTCCGGGCATCAGATCAAAGGATATATGAGAAAGGACGGGTGTCTCGCCGGATAACGTGTGGTAGGAAAGACACACATCCCGTACTTTCAGAACAGGGTCCATGGATATTTGCCTCCGTTTCGTATTTGATGGTATAATATTATCATATGTCTGAAGCGGAAGAAGGCGCACGGATGAAGGAATGTTCCGGGACGCAGGAAAAGGTTCGGCAATATAGAAAAATACGACAGATAACGGAAAGGAGATCCGGTTTTGAATAAAAGAAATTATCAGAAAGAGCTTGATAAACTGATCGAAAAAATTCAGGAAGAGGGGAAAACGCCCAGGCTTTTTCTCCACGCCTGCTGTGCACCCTGCAGCAGTTATGTGATGGAATATCTGTCACAGTACTTTGAGATCACCATATTTTTTTACAATCCAAATATTGCACCGGAGGAAGAATATGCCCACCGTGTGGCTGAGATCCGCCGGCTGATCGGGGAGATGGAATTTGTCCATCCGGTAACTCTGGTGGAGGGACGTTACGACCCAAAAGAGTTTTATGAGATGGCGAAAGGTCTGGAGGATGTTCCGGAGGGCGGAGAACGTTGCTTTCAGTGTTACCGCCTGCGTATGGAAGAGGCCGCAAAACTGGCGAAGGAGGGCGGATACGATTATTTTACCACCACCTTAAGCATCAGCCCTCTGAAAAATGCACAGAAGATCAATGAGATCGGCGAGGAGTTGGCGGAAATATATGAAGTCCCACACCTGACTTCGGATTTCAAGAAAAAGAACGGCTACAAGCGGTCTATTGAGCTGTCCCATGAGCATGATCTGTACCGGCAGAATTACTGTGGATGTGTTTTTTCAAAAAGAGAAGCACAGGAAAGAGACAGAAAGAGAGCCGCAGAAGATACGGAGGCTTAAAGAAGCCGGAAAAACTTTGCATTTTTATAAAAATATGATACACTAACACAGAAAAGTGCAGATGTCCGGGAGACGGATCTCATGTCCGCATAGAGAAGACAGTTCTGCCGCAAAAAAGAAAAGTGAGGAAGAATATTATGGCACAGTTATGGGGAGGCCGTTTCACAAAAGAAACGGACAAGCTGGTTTACAATTTTAATGCATCCATTTCCTTTGATCAGAAATTTTACAAACAGGATATCCGTGGAAGCAAGGCACACGTTGCCATGCTGGCTAAACAGGGGATTCTGACAGAGGAAGAGAAAAATCAGATCACAGAAGGACTGGACGGAATCCTTGCAGACGTGGAAGCAGGAAAGCTTGAGATCACATCTGAGTACGAGGATATCCACAGCTTTGTGGAGGCAAACCTGATCGACCGTATCGGAGACGCCGGAAAGAAGCTTCACACAGGAAGAAGCCGTAATGACCAGGTAGCTCTGGATATGAAACTTTATGTCCGTGATGAGATCGACGAGACAGACAAAGAGCTGAAAGACCTTCTTCTTGCCCTGCAGAAGATCATGGAAGAGAATGTACACACTTACATGCCGGGATTTACCCACCTCCAGAAAGCACAGCCGGTAACCCTGGCTCATCATGTAGGTGCATATTTTGAGATGTTTAGAAGAGACCGTGACAGACTCTTTGATATCCGTAAGAGAATGAACACCTGTCCTCTTGGAGCAGGAGCACTGGCCGGAACCACTTATCCGCTTGACAGAGCTTATACTGCAGAGCTTCTTGGCTTTGACGCACCGACCAGAAACAGTATGGATTCCGTTTCTGACAGAGATTATGTCATCGAGCTCTTAAGCGCGTTCTCTACCATTATGATGCACCTGAGCCGTTTTTCTGAGGAGATCATCCTGTGGAACTCCAATGAGTACCGTTTCGTGGAGATCGATGATGCATACAGCACAGGCAGCAGTATCATGCCGCAGAAAAAGAACCCGGATATCGCAGAGCTTGTCCGTGGAAAAACAGGCCGTGTTTACGGTGCGCTGACATCCATCCTTACAACCATGAAGGGAATCCCACTTGCATACAACAAAGATATGCAGGAAGACAAAGAGCTGACTTTTGATGCCATTGATACGGTAAAGGGCTGCATCGCCCTGTTTACAGGTATGGTTTCCACTATGCAGTTTAATAAGGCAAACATGGAGGCAAGTGCCAAGAGAGGCTTTACAAACGCCACAGATGCAGCAGATTATCTGGTCAACCACGGTGTACCGTTCCGTGATGCCCACGGCATTGTAGGAAGACTGGTTCTTCTTTGTCTGGACAAAGGAATCTCCCTGGATGAGCTTCCACTTTCCGAATACAAAGAGATCAGCCCTGTTTTTGAAGAGGACATCTATGAAGCAATCAGCATGAAGACCTGCGTGGAAAAACGTGTGACTCTGGGAGCACCGGGACCGGACGTGATGGAGCAGGTGATCGCTCAGAATAAAGAATATCTTGAAAAAAATTAAGATAATGCTTGCATTTTTAGAAAAATTGGTATAGTATTTACAGAAAAGACAAATGTGTGCCATGCAGGGACACAAGATGAGGAGAGTTTTATTATGAGTGAAAAGCTTAAAGTTGGTATTTTAGGTGCAACTGGAATGGTTGGTCAGAGATTTATTTCTCTTCTGGAGAATCACCCGTGGTTTGAGGTGGTTACTGTAGCAGCAAGCCCGAGAAGTGCCGGAAAAACTTACGAAGAAGCTGTAGGCGGCAGATGGAAAATGGATACTCCGATGCCGGAAGCAGTAAAGAAACTGGTCGTTATGGATATCCACGAGGTAGAGAAAGTTGCAGCTACTGTTGACTTTGTATTCTCCGCAGTTGATATGACAAAAGATGAGATCAAGGCAATCGAGGAAGAGTATGCGAAGACAGAGACACCGGTTGTTTCCAACAACAGTGCACACCGCTGGACACCGGATGTTCCGATGGTAGTTCCGGAAATCAACCCGGAGCACTTCGAGGTTATCGAATTCCAGAAGAAACGTCTCGGAACAAAACGTGGATTCGTAGCTGTTAAACCGAACTGCTCAATCCAGAGCTACGCTCCTGTACTTACTGCATGGAAAGAGTTCGAGCCATATGAAGTCGTTGCTACTACATACCAGGCTATTTCCGGAGCAGGAAAAACCTTCAAAGACTGGCCGGAGATGGAGCACAACATCATCCCGTACATCGGCGGTGAGGAAGAGAAGAGTGAGAAGGAGCCGTTAAGACTCTGGGGTAAGATCGAGGACGGCGTGATCGTTCCGGCTACCACACCGGTCATCACCTGCCAGTGCGTACGTGTTCCGGTCCTCAACGGACATACAGCAGCTGTATTTGTTAAATTCCGTAAGAAACCTACCAAAGAGCAACTGATCCAGAAACTGGTTGAGTTCAGGGGACTTCCGCAGGAACTTGAGCTTCCGAGCGCTCCGAAGCAGTTCATCCAGTATCTTGAGGAGGACAACCGTCCGCAGGTACAGATGGATGTAAACTATGAGAACGGAATGGGAGTATCTGTAGGACGTCTTCGTGAGGACACTGTTTACGATTACAAGTTCATCGGACTTTCCCACAACACTGTAAGAGGTGCTGCAGGCGGAGCTGTTCTCTGCGCAGAGACTCTGAAAGCAAAGGGATATATCCAGGCTAAATAATCTGGTAATTCTTCATAGAGATAAAAAATCAGCAGAAGCGGGATATCGGGTTTTCCGGTGTCCTGTTTTTGCGTTGAGGGTCTGCTGCTTTGAAATGGCAGGGGACTTGACTGGAAGGAACAAAAAGATATGCGCAAAAAAGTGATCACCACAGTTGTAACATTCTCTACGACCACAGCTGCTATGAAGATGGAAAAAACAGCGAAAGAAGCAGGATTTCCGGGAAGACTGATCCCAATCCCGTCGGAGATCAGTGCCCAGTGCGGGCTGGCCTGGAAATGTGTGGAACAGTCTGAGGAAGAAGCAGAAGTTTTTTTGCAGAAAAAAGAACTTGTATGGGATGGGATCTACCGGGTCTTGGTATAAATTTACTGTAAAGTAGATTATGTTTGTTGTGTATAACAATACAGAAAATTTTGGAAAATTCTGTATTGTTGTTGTGAAATATCTGGCGAAATGTTAATATAAGGATAAGCGGATTTCCGGAAAGCGTGTTACTGTGAACAAAGAAGCAGTAACAAAGTGCCACGCTTGCTAAAAATATGTGGAGGTGCTATTTATGAACAGGGAGGATGTAGAAAAACTGTCAACCGCTGCGAAAGGTAAGATCAGCTTACTGAACAGCAATTTCGGAAAGTACTTTATGAGGGCGATCATGGCCGGATTTTTTATTGATGTGGCGATGATCTACAGTAACGTTGTTGGAAATGTATTTTCCAAAACATTCCCGGAATGGGGGAAATTCCTTGGAGCCCTGGTGTTCTCCATTGCGGTTCTTCTGATCGTAATGGTAGGAGGAGAGCTGTTTACCGGTAACAATCTGGTGATGGCGTTTGGTGCGTATGACAAGAGCGTATCATGGAAAGACGTGGGTAAGGTCTGGGGAATCAGTTACATCGGCAACTTTGTGGGATGCCTGATCCTGGCTCTGATCTTTGTAGGTGCCGGAGCGTCCGGTACAGCAGATTACTTTGCGGGATTTATAAACGGAAAACTCAGTATTCCGGCAGGACAGATGTTTTTCCGTGCGGTACTTTGTAATTTCTTCGTCTGTCTTGCAGTGCTCTGCGGCATCAAGCTGAAGAGTGAGACAGGAAAGTTCCTGATGATCGTAATCTGTATTTCAGGTTTCGTTGTCAGTGGATTTGAGCACTGTATCGCAAACATGGGTATCTTTACAGTTGCGTATTGTCTGGTACCTGGATTGTCTGTCGGCGCTATGCTTAAGAGCATGGTGATCGTAACATTGGGAAATATGGTTGGCGGAGCTGTGCTTCTGGCATGGCCGCTTAGAAAGATGAGTGCAGATAAATAGTATGGCAAAGGCTTTATACATAGCGGAGAAGCCCAGCGTGGCACAGGAATTTGCGAAGGCTTTGAAGATCAACGGACAGAGAAGAGACGGATATCTGGAATCAGCAGATTCCGTGGTGACCTGGTGTGTAGGACATCTGGTCACCATGAGTTATCCCGAAAAATATGATATCAAGTATAAAAGGTGGAGTTTTGATACCCTGCCTTTTTTGCCGCGCGAATTTAAGTACGAAGTGATCCCCGGAGTCAAAAAACAGTTCGAGATCGTAAAAGGACTGCTGAACCGGCCGGATGTGGACACCATCTACGTGTGTACCGACTCCGGACGTGAGGGTGAATATATTTACCGTCTGGTAGCCCAGATGGCAGGCGTGAAGGGAAAAGTCCAGAAACGTGTGTGGATCGATTCTCAGACAGAAGAAGAAATCTTAAGAGGGATCCGGGAAGCAAAAGATATCTCGGAGTATGATAATCTGGCAGCATCTGCCTATCTTCGCGCAAAGGAAGACTACCTTATGGGAATCAATTTTTCCAGGGTACTGACTTTGCGTTATGGCAGCAGTGTGACCAATTATCTTCATTCCAAGTATCAGGCGATCGCGGTAGGCCGTGTGATGACC
>CAVEKJ010000125.1:1913-6037 GCA_963616205.1 Prevotella sp. | reverse complement strand
TCTTTACTGCTCTGTAAACAATCTCGAATTATTTTCCGTTATTCAAAAAAGCCAGATAAGCCCTAAAATGTCTTATCTGGCTCATGAAAATTACATTCTTCCATACTTCAAGATATTTTCCTACTTCCACAATTTCCCTTCTTTATAATGTTTTCTGCAAAGAGCCACATAACTTTCATTTGATCCCAGCATGATCTGTGCGCCTTCCCGCACGATTTTCCCGTTGGAATATCTTGTATTGCACTGTGCACGTTTTCCGCACCAGCAGACAGTGGGAACTTCTTCGATAACATCTGCAATTTCCATCAGACGTCTGGAACCTGGAAACAGATGATTCAGAAAGTCTGTACGAAGACCGTAGCAGAGAACCGGAATATCATAAAAATCCACAAAGTCTGATAATGTATCTACTTCTTCCGGAGAAAGAAACTGTGCTTCGTCCACCAGAATAGCATTTACTTTTTTCCCATGATACAGATATTCTTCATTCTCAGTACTCCAGGATTTTGAAATTTCTTTCAGAAAATCGTCCACATATTCAGCTGGAGCCGACAACCCTATGCGGGACTGGATCTCATGCTCTCCATCTCTGTTGTCCGTTCTCGGTTTTAGCAGCACCGCATACTGCCCACGCTCTTCATAATTATAACGGACCATCAAAATATTGGCAGATTTCGAGCTTCCCATCGCTCCGTATCTAAAATATAGTTTTGCCATTTTTCTTTCTCCTTTATCAATCTGTTCCCGGTCTGTAATTATCCCGGCTTCTCATAATCTCATATACAAAAGCGGATATGGATTTCCCTCTTCATCACAGTCCGTTCTTTTGTATGTTTGAAACCCCATATGTTCATAAAAACCAACTGCTTGAGGATTCTGTTCATTGACGGTCACTTCCTGGATTCCACAATTCGTTATCCCATACTGGATCAGCTGCTTTCCAATTCCTTGCCCACTTTCCCTGGGCGCAAGAAAAAGCATTTCCAGACGTTTATTTTCTGTTCCCATAAACCCGACTGGCTCGCCGGATTCCTTTTCTGCAAGAAACAAATGGGCAACTCCTTCCAAAGCCTGAGGAACATATTCCCGGATCTGCCGGATTTCCTCGTCCGAAAGAAAATGATGAGTCGCCCGGACTGACTTTTCCCAGATATCCAAAAGAACCGGTATCTGTGATGTTCGCTCTTTTATCTCATATATTTTCATGTTTGCCTCCATAGCTTAAGTCAAGCGGATAAAATCATCCGCATTCGGTTAAATATACTGTTCCGGTCTTCGAAGGGATAAATAATCCAGACTGCTTCTGACTTTTTTCACTTCGTGCAAATCAATATCACACATCAGTACCTGTTCCCTGTCATCCGCTTTTGCAAGAACGGTTCCTCTTGGATCGATCACGATCGATTCCCCGGCAAACTGCATCTTGTCTTCTGTTCCCACACGGTTGCACATTGCGATAAAAACCTGGTTCTGCATAGCCTGCACCCGCATTTCCCATTCAAACATTTCCATTGGTTCCGCTTTTGTATTCGCAGTTGGAACTATGATCAAATCCGCACCTTTCTTGGCACAGGTACGAATGCTTTCCGGCATATGCCTGTCGAAGCATATCACAATACCAACCTTTCCGAATGGTGTTTCAAAAACCTTAAAACCATCCTCTGCCGGCGTATAATAATCCTGCTCATAGAAATTTTCATTCTGAGCGATATGGACCATCTTTGCAGTATCCTGGATTTTTCCCTCCGGGGATATCCACAGGGAAGTATCGTATCTGGCCCCTTCTGATTCCAGATAAATGTTTGGGGATAAATAATACTGATGTTCCTTTGCTTTCTGGCAAAATTTTGATATCGCATCATTATTTATATCCATGCAATAATGATCCACACATACATTATGATACTGCGGAAAAAACGGCGTCAGCTGTATTTCCGGAAAAAAGACCAGATCACAGCCTTTTGCCATATCACAGTATTTCAGACTTTTATCAAGATTTTCCGATATTTCTTTTCCCATGTTCATCTGTACAAGCGCAAGTTTCATTTCTATATCTCCAATCACATCATAATATCATATCCAGCCCTGGTAAGCACTTCCAGAGTCCTCTTATAATTTTCCCTCCTGCTGCCGTGTTTTTTCCAGAAGCTTGGTATAAACATGCTCCACAAACCACGGTTCCGTAGATTTCTTCAGCGCTTCTTCCGGCGAAAACCAGGCTACACCACTGTTTTCGTCTGCTTTTATAGAAACAGCCTCTTCTGAATCTGCCTCGAGCAGATAGGTTATATTAAAGTGTAGATGACTGGATACATATTTTCCTTTTTTCACATGGCCATCTACAGTCAGAGATTCCAGAGAAAAAATCTCCTCTGATACAGGATGAACATTCGAAATCCCTGCTTCCTCTTTCACTTCACGGATTGCAACAGACAACAGATCTGTCTCTCCATCCGCATGCCCACCAAGCCATGACCAGGAGTTGTAAATATTATGATAAACCATAAGCACTTTGCTCCGGTCTTTGTTTACTACCCACGCGGAAGCCGTCATATGTGCCACTGTATTTTCCCTGGAAAAAGCATTCTCATTGTTTCTGATCCAGTCCAGGATCAGGATTTTATCCCTTTCTTCCTGCTCATTATAAGGCCTGTATTTTTCTATCTGATTGATTAATTTCTGTCTAGTTATCATTTTCACACTCCTATATGTTTAAACGCAGCATATCTCAATCCGCTTTACTATGCAGTACTACACCCAAGTAACTGTCATATGATTATTTATCAAATTATAACACAAACAAAAAACACAGGGAAACCTTCCTTCCGAAAGTTACCCTGTATTTTTTTACGCCTTTACGCTCCACACATTTCTGTATTTCCTGAAATAAAAAATACTCATAAGAATACTCAAAACCTCGCCTGCTGTAATGGACATCCATACGCCGTCCATGCCGAAGATTCCAGGCAGAATCAGTACCGGCACGATCATGAAAATGATCGTTCTGCAAAAGGATAAGATTGCAGATGTTTTTCCATCATTCAATGCGGTAAACCATCCGGATGCAAAAACATTGTAGGCCATTACCAGGAAACTGGTTGCTACGATCCGGAAACCATGCAGCGCGATCGTCTCCACCTGGGTATTGTTTTTTGCAAAAAAATCTACTACAGCACTTCCTGCCAGATAACTTAGCACAGTAACCACGATTCCGGCAATTCCCAAAGTCCATATGCTGATTCGAAAAAGCTTGGAAAGCCGTTCTTTATCTCCACGTCCCAAATTATAACTGACAACCGAAGAAATTCCATTTATATAACCACGGAACAATCCACCGAATAGTTCCTGTGCATACAGAATGATGGTCAAAGAAGCCACTCCGTCTGATCCACCAATCTTCATCAGAATACGGTTAAACAGAATCGCGATTACGGAAAATGCAAGCACATTGACCATCTCTGAAGCACCATTAATACAGCTGTTCACAATAGTCCGCATTCTCCACTTTGGTCTTACAATATGTAAAATCTGTTTTCGATTGAAACTGAACCATAAAATTCCCGCAATGGACGGAAATGCATATCCGATTCCTGTTGCAATAGCTGCACCTGCCAGTCCCCAGTGAAAAATTGCGATAAACAGCCAGTCCAGTACAATATTCAGGACTCCTCCCATAACCGAAAGTGCAGCACCAAGTCCTGCTTTGCCGACTGTAATGAAACTAAGCTGAAATACCATTCCAAACACTGCAAAAGGCAATGAGATCAGAACCGGAATCATATATTCCCTGCAATAATGCAGAAGTGCCTGATTTGATCCGAGAAAATAGCACAGCGGATTCAGAAAGGCAAAACATAAAGCTGCCAAAACTACGCTAAATATAAATGCCACAGCCATCAAAAGCGAAAAATCTTCCTGCGCTTCTCTCTGCTTACCTTCTCCTAATTTCTTTGCTACCAGTGCATTTCCACCACTGCCAAACATCATTCCGATCGCCGATGCCAGAAAGATCATCGGCATTGTGATATTGATCGCCGACAACGCATCGGTATCTACCAGTCTTGCAATAAAAATCCCGTCCACGGTAGAATACAGACTGGAAAAAATGCTGGATAAGATCGTCG
>CAVEKJ010000125.1:0-1903 GCA_963616205.1 Prevotella sp. | reverse complement strand
CAAATACGATCAGCCAGCGAAAACTGACTTCATGTTCTAATTTTACCTGTGTGTCCAAAAAATGTCTCCTCTCTTTATTTACCTTCCATCTTACTCAGTAAGATATCCGCAAATTTATTCTGTACTGTAATGACAGTTTCCACGTCTCTGTCATCCAGCATTCCCATGGCTTCTTCCTCATACTGTACCAGTGGCTGAACCAGATCTCTGGAAAAATGCTCTCCGTTTTCTGTCAGTGAGATGATTTTTTCCCGTTTATTCTGTGGATTGATACACATTTCAATATATCCTGCATGCAGCTGTTTCTTAATAAGGCTGTTAATGGAAGTCTTCGGCGCTCCCAGCTTCATGCTCAGCTCCTTTTGTGTGATCTCCCTGTTTTCATTCTGAAAAATTTCGTAAAACATCAAAAGTTCATATAAAGTGAGTTTATGCTTTGTGGCCCATACTTCATATGCCTGGTCTATTTTCCGGGCAGATTCACAGATACGGTCAACTTTATCCCTGTTCATGGATGTCATCTCCCTCCATAAAAAATAGTACGATTTCGTATCTTTTAGATATTAGTTCGAAATCGTACTATTGTCAATAGCAATTTATAAAATTTAGGAATTCATTCAATCTGTGCTCCGGCTCTTTCTTAAAAGCAGGATTCCCACAAGTAGAAATACCGGGAAAATAACGCCTGCCAGAATTCCTTTTTTCAGGTTATCTGATAATGCTCCTGACACAAAGCCAACCAGTGTAGGACCGCCGGAACAACCTACATCTCCGGCTAATGCCAACAAAGCAAACAAAGAAGTTCCGCCTCTTCGCAATGCTTCAGATGCCTTGCTGAAACTTCCCGGCCACATGATTCCTACGGAAAATCCGCAGATAGAACAACCGATCAGTGACAAAAATGCAGACGGTGCAAGGGAAATACAGAGATAGGAAATAATACAGAGAATGCTGCTGCCGATCATAAATTTATCCTGATCGATCCGATCTCCGAATTTTCCATAAAAAGCTCTGGAACTTCCCATCAGGATTGCAAATGCCATTGGCCCTGCCAGATCTCCGATGGTCTTGGTTACGCCAAGTCCCTGCTCTGCAAATGTTGAGGCCCACTGGCTGACACCCTGTTCACTTGCACCTGCACAAAGCATCATTAACATGAGAATCCAGAATGTTTTATTCCTGCATAATTCTCTTATGGTCATTCCTGTCTCGCCCTCTTCGATCAGAGTTGCGATAGGAACTTTTGTAAATACGATGCCATTTACAACTGGAATGACCGCCCAGATCAGTGCCATGATCTTCCAGTTTTCAATTCCACATACCCGGAAGAAAATTGTGGAAAGCAGTACGACTGCCACATGGCCCCAGCAGTAAAAGGAATGCAGAAGGCTCATTGCTTTTTCTTTATTGTCGCTTGGACAACTCTCCACAATAGGGCTGATCAGCACTTCGATCAGACCGCCGCCTACTGCATAGATTACTACAGAAATAAATAATCCGGCAAATGCATTGGGCAAAAGATCTGGCAGGAGCACCAGGCAGATCAGTCCTGCTGCCGAAAACACATGTGCCAGAACAATAGATATCCGGTAACCGATCTTGTCTACAAATTTCGCTGACAACAGATCGATCAGCAGCTGGATTCCAAAGTTGAATGTGATCAGCATTGTGATCTGGCTCAGCGGAATATGATAGCTTTTTTCGAATGTCAGAAAAAGCAACGGCACAAAATTATTTACGATTGCCTGTACGATGTAACCCACGAAACAGGCGTATACCGTTTTCTGGTATTTGTCTTTCATCTAAAATATCCTCCAATACATTTTTATCAACAAACACCTTGTATTTTATCATGATATTATGGTTTTTCAATTGTATTTTTTTGCGTCAGCCATTTTTCTTT
>CAVEKJ010000124.1:0-6070 GCA_963616205.1 Prevotella sp. | reverse complement strand
AGATCAGCTGCCAGAAGAATGCTGCAGGGAAGTTCATAAAGGTTGTCTGAAGCCAGACTGCGATAAACTGATTTCCTGCGTTCTTAAAGAAAAGTGTTGCAAAAAAGCTCATCAGCGGACACATGAAAGCAATAGAAGCAACGGAGATCGCAAGGATCATGCTGAACGGATGACAGTTACGGAAATCTACCATACGGTTGGCACAGGCAAAAGCAAGCCTGGATACGAGGAAGAAATCAAGGACAAATGCGATCGGTCCCATAAATGTCAGCTCATGAAAAGCGGAAAGGAACACCTGGTTTGTCATGGCACCTGTGTTCAGTACGATGTTGTAGCAGATCATGGCGTAAACCATGAAAAATACCATGATAATGGTAAAGATAACTTCCTGGAATTTGTTTTTGGGCATAAAAAATCCTCCTTTAAAATGATTAAGTGATCATGTAAAACCGTAAAGCATGTGTTGTTCGTTAATCATTCAGGAGAATGTGCGTTTCCAATAATGACAGGATTTTGTCATAAACCATATTTAGTTTTTGTTCCGGCGATTATATTATCATAGTCAGCACAGAGCTGTCAATACGTAAAATTCGCACGTTTTTATTAAATATTCTGAAAACGATTTTGCCAGACCAGTCAAAATCGTTAAAGATGTTTTTGCCCGTCCGATCATATAATTGAGAAAAAAACAGCAATAACTCCCCTTGACCACAGAAGTTAGATATAGTAAACTTATATACGGTTAGCAGGTTCTAACTATTGCGTAAATAATTGTAGTGGGCCGCATCCCCTGGCAAAACGCGGCCCGGGCAAAATTTGCGGACAGGGCGAAAAAGCCAGACAGGAGGATAAATATCAAATGGAATATTTAGAGATCGAGAGAGTCATTGGAAGAGAGATCATTGATTCAAGAGGAAATCCGACCGTAGAGGCAGAGGTTTATCTGGCAGATGGAACTATCGGAAGAGGAGCAGCTCCAAGTGGTGCATCCACAGGAGAATTCGAAGCACTTGAGCTGAGAGATCAGGATAAGAGCCGTTTCGGAGGAAAAGGTGTTTCCAAGGCCGTTGAAAATATCAATACTGTAATTAACGATGCACTGACAGGAATGGATGCATCTGACATTTATGCAGTGGACGCTGCCATGATCAAGGCAGACGGAACAAAAGACAAATCCAAACTTGGCGCAAATGCTATTCTTGCAGTATCTATCGCATGCGCCCGTGCAGCGGCTATTTCCCTTGACATTCCGCTTTACAGATTCCTTGGCGGCGTGAACGGAAACAGACTTCCGGTTCCTATGATGAACATCTTAAACGGTGGTGCACATGCTGCAAACACGGTAGACGTTCAGGAGTTTATGATCATGCCTGCAGGAGCACCAAGCTTCAAAGAAGGACTTCGCTGGTGTACAGAGGTATTCCATGCACTTGCAGCACTTCTGAAAGAGAAAGGTCTTGCAACAAGCGTTGGTGATGAGGGTGGTTTCGCACCGGACCTCGGAAGCGACGAGGAAGCCATCGAGTACATTCTTGAGGCGGTAAAGAAAGCAGGATACGAGCCGAGAAAAGATTTCGTTCTTGCCATGGATGCAGCATCCAGTGAGTGGAAAGGAAGCCAGAAAGGTGAGTACATTCTTCCAAAATGCGGAAAGAAATTCACATCTGCAGAACTTGTTGAGCACTGGAAGAACCTGATCGAGAAATACCCGATCTACTCCATCGAGGATGGCCTGGATGAGGAAGACTGGGAAGGATGGCAGATCATGACAAAAGAGCTTGGCGGAAAAGTACAGCTCGTAGGTGATGACCTGTTCGTCACAAATACAGAGCGTCTTGAGAAAGGTATCAGCCTTGGCTGCGGAAACTCCATTCTGATCAAACTGAACCAGATCGGTTCCGTATCTGAGACACTGGAAGCAATCAAGATGGCACACAAAGCAGGATACACAGCAATTTCCTCTCATCGTTCCGGTGAGACAGAGGATACAACTATCGCAGATCTTGCAGTAGCACTGAACACCTGCCAGATCAAGACAGGAGCTCCGTCCAGAAGTGAGCGTGTTGCAAAATACAATCAGCTTCTCCGTATTGAGGAAGAGCTTGGCGATGCAGCAGTATATCCGGGATTCCAGGCTTTCAATATCAGGAGATAAGATCATAACTGACACATTTTTCAAAAAGGTGCGCTTCGGCGTGCCTTTTTTTGGCGAAAATAAGGTTGCCAGATTTCCGAAAATGGTATATTATGATTTACAGCCGTGTGAAAAAATAAAATTGAACATTGGAGATGCTATGAAAGAATACGTAAATACTTTTATGCGTTACAGGTTCCTTCTTGGAGAACTTGTAAAAAAAGGAATTAAACTGAAGTACAGACGTTCCTATCTTGGTATCATCTGGTCTCTTCTGGAGCCGCTGCTTACCATGATCGTACTGACGATCGTATTCGGTACCCTGTTTGGAAACAAGGATCGTACATTCCCTGTATATATCCTGACAGGACGTCTTTTGTACACTTTCTATTCCAGTGCCACAAAAGCAGCATTGAAATCAGTAAGAGCAAATTCGGCAATGATCAAGAAAGTTTATGTGCCCAAATATCTTTACCCGCTGTCGAGCGTGCTTTTTAACTATGTGATCTTCCTGATCTCGCTGATCGTTCTGGTTCCGGTAGGAGCAGTGCTTGGTGTGGAGCCGACACTCTATATGTTCCAGATCCCGGTAGCGCTGATCCTGGTATTTCTGCTGTCTTATGGTTGTGGAATGATCCTTGCTACGATCGGTGTATTTTTCAGAGATATGGAATATCTGTGGTCGGTAGCACTGATGCTGGTCATGTATACCTGTGCGATCTTTTATTATCCGTCCAGACTGCTGAAAAGTGGTTTTTCATGGATCCTGAAGTATAATCCGCTGTACTGTACCATCGATGTTTTTCGTTCAGGGATGTTCGGAGAGCCGATGAACCTGCATTATGCGGCATATGCGCTGATATTCAGCCTTGTGACGATCGCCATCGGAATGTTCTGTTTCAAGAAGAAACAGGATGAGTTTATACTTTATATTTAACAGGAGAGAAAGATGGAAAAACCTGCAGTAGTTGTAGATAATGTAAGTATGAAATTTAATCTCAGCAAGGAAAAAGTAGACAGCTTGAAAGACTATGTGATTAAATTCTTGAAAAAAGAAATTAAATATAATGAATTCTGGGCTCTCCAGAATGTGGATTTTGAGGTAAAAAAAGGTGATCGTGTAGGAATCCTGGGACTTAACGGGGCAGGAAAAAGTACTCTGCTTAAAGTGATCGCCGGTGTATTCAAGCCTACCGAAGGAAAAGTGGTCCGAAATGGCCGTCTGGTTCCGCTTCTGGAACTGGGAGCCGGTTTTGATTCCCAGTATACAGGACGTGAGAATATTTTCCTGTACGGTGCGATGCTTGGATATTCCAAGAAGTTCCTGGAATCCAAATTTGATGAGATTGTCGAGTTTTCCGAGCTGAAAGAATTTATTGATGTTCCTATTAAGAACTATTCTTCCGGTATGAAAGCGAGACTTGGATTTTCCATTGCCACACTGGTATCACCGGATATCCTGATCCTGGACGAAGTTCTTTCTGTGGGAGATGCCAAATTCCGGAAAAAGAGTGAAAAGAAAGTTTTGAGTATGTTTGATAAAGGTGTGACGGTACTGTTCGTATCTCATTCCCTGGAGCAGGTACAGCGCCTGTGCAATAAAGCGATGATACTTGAAAAAGGAAAACTGATCGCATATGGAGATATTGATGAGATTTCAGCCAAATATGCGAAGATGATCAGATAAAGAACAGAAGGCTGCCGCAGCAGTCTCATAAATAAAAATAACCGGACAGTGAAAGGTCCCCAGTGGCGGATAGCCAGACGATTTGCAAAGACGCAAGCAAATGTCTGGCTATTGTGTTATTATATTATAGAAAACAGGGAGGTAAAAGATGACTTTACAGCAGATTCTTGAAGAGGTAAAAAATGGACAGCTCTCTGTGGAGCATGCAGAGAACCTTCTGAAAAAAGAGGGATATGAGGAAATGGACTACGCGAAGCTGGATACTACCCGGAAAGCGCGGACCGGTTTTGCAGAGGTGGTCTACTGCGCAAGAAAAGCCGACGAACATCTCTTGAATATCTATCAGAAGCTTTATGAGGAAGACGGGGAAGTATTTGGAACAAGGGCATCCCGGCATCAGTATGAACTGGTAAAAGGTATTCTTCCCCAGGTAGTTTATGATCCGGTCTCAGGGATTTTGAAGATTGAAAAAGAAAAGGAACATATCGGAAAAGTAGCTGTATGTACAGCCGGAACCGCAGATATTTCCGTTGCAGAGGAGGCAGCCCAGACTGCAGAGTATTTCGGTACTCATGTGGATCGGATCTATGATGTGGGGGTCAGCGGCATGCACAGACTTTTTTCCAGGTTGGATACTATTCAGGAGGCCAACTGCGTGGTTGCGGTAGCCGGAATGGAAGGGGCACTGGCAAGCGTGATGGGAGGACTTGTGAAACGTCCGGTGATCGCGGTTCCCACCTCTGTGGGATATGGAGCCAGCTTTCATGGGCTGTCGGCTCTTCTGACCATGATCAATTCCTGTGCCAACGGAATTGCGGTAGTAAATATTGACAACGGATACGGCGCCGGATATCTGGCAACACAGATCAACCGGCTTGCGGAGGGAAAATAAATGAAAAAGAAATTATATCTGGAGTGTACTTCCGGGATCAGCGGAGATATGACAGTTGCCGCCCTTCTTGACCTGGGTGCGGATCAGGAAAAACTGGAGAGGACGCTTAAGAGCCTTCCGGTAAAAGGATTCGGGATAAAGACCAGCCGTGTGGTAAAATCCGGGATCGATGCCTGCGATTTCGATGTGCTTCTGGATAAAGAGCATGAGAATCATGACCATGATATGGGGTATCTGCATGGACATGAGGAGGATGTTCACAGCCATAACAGCGAACATCATGAGCGCAGGACGCATCACAGTCAGGAGACACATAGTCATGAAAGGGAAGAAGGATATATCTGTGCAGCAGATAATCCTTATCATACACATGAAGAACATCCACATGAAAAACATACACATACAGCAGAAGCTGTACATTCCCACCACGGCCATCACCATCACGAACACCGTGGCCTTAACGAGATCATGGAGATCATCGATCATGCAGATATGACAGACCGTGCGAAAACCTATGCGAAAAAAATCTTTACCATTCTGGCTCATGCCGAGGCAAAAGCCCACAATGTACCGGATGATCAGGTGCATTTCCATGAAGTCGGAGCAGTGGATTCCATCGTGGATATCCTTTCTGTTGCAATCTGTATGGATGATCTGGATGTGGAGGAAGTGATCGTTCCGAGACTCTGCGAGGGAAGCGGAACCATCCGCTGCCAGCATGGGATCCTTCCGGTGCCGGTACCCGCTGTGAGCAACATTGTAAGTGCACACCATCTGAAACTGCATATCACACCGGTGCAGGGCGAACTGGTAACACCTACCGGAGCGGCTATTGTTGCGGCATTCCTTACATCCGAAAAACTGCCGGAAGATTTCACAGTGGAAAAGATCGGGATCGGAGCAGGCAAGCGTCAGTACGAATGTCCGGGAATCCTCCGTGCCATGCTGATCCGGGAATCCGGGAGAGAGGTTTCAGGCGCTGGTGTATCCACAGAAACCGATACCATCGTGAAACTGGAATCCAATATCGATGACTGTACAGGAGAAACCCTTGGCTATGTTATGGAACGCCTGTATGAGGCCGGAGCCAGAGAAGCCAATTACATGCCTGTATTTATGAAGAAAAACCGTCCGGCCTGGCTGCTCACCGTCCTCTGCAAAAAAGAGCAGGTTCCGGCAATGGAGAAGATCATTTTCGAAGAGACAACGACCATCGGGATACGCCGCCAGGAGATGGAACGGACCATTCTGAAACGGGAAAAACGAACCATTGAAACTCCACTGGGAGAGGTGGAAGTAAAGGTATGCACCTTTGACGGACAGGAATATTTTTACCCGGAATACGAAAGTGTAAAAA
>CAVEKJ010000123.1:0-6075 GCA_963616205.1 Prevotella sp. | reverse complement strand
GTACTCAGTATGCTGATGTTTCCCATTATGAACCGCATGTACAGCGATAAGGAAAAGAAAGAATACGAAAAACTTCGTATTGATAAATATACAGAATATCTTACTCAGAAAAGCAGAGAGATCCAGCAGGAAAAACTCAGGGAAGAAACAATCCTTAATGAGAACTATCCACCGCTGAATGTGATAGTATCCTATCCGTCCGACAGAAAAAAACTGTGGAACCGAAGTTACCGGGAAGAAGATTTTCTGAAACTCAGGATTGGATATGGCCAGCTTCCCATGACTGCAGCGATCCGATATCCGGAGAAGAAATTTCGCCTGACAAAAGACCAGCTGGAAGAAGACATGTATCAGCTGGCAGAGAAAAAAGTATTTCTGGATCATGTTCCGGTAATGCTTTCCCTGACAGAGAATTTTGTATGTGGCGTAGTGGGAAGCCAGAAAGAAAAAGAAGAATTTCTGAAACAGCTGCTCATGCAGATCGTATTTCAACACAGCTATGATGAAGTGAAGATTGTTTTTCTTGCGGATAAAGAAATCCTGGACAACATGGAGATCGTTCGTTATCTTCCACATCTCTGGAATGATGAGCGCACCTTTCGGTTTCTTGCAGCAGATACGTCTTCCGCTTATCTGATCGGAGAATATCTGAACCGTCAGATAGAACCGGAACTTGAGAAACCAAGAGAACTGGAAGAACTTCTGAAAGAGAAACCGTATTATATTGTGCTGGCTTGGTCAAAACAGCTGCTGGATAACATGGAAATCCTGAAAACAATTATGAAAGAAGAGAAAAATCATGGTTTTTCTGTTGTGACATTTTTTGAGGATATCCCTCAGTATGTCAGGGAGATCATCCATCTTTATCCTGATCGCCCAAATGAGATCAGTTATCTGGGTGATTTTGCTGATTATGGAGAAAAATTCCTCCTGGATGATGTATATCATAACCTGGCAGATAAAATGTTGCGGAAGCTTCCCGGTATCCGGCTGAAAGTTATTGAGAATGCCTATGTGATGCCCAAAATGGTCACTTTTCTGGAAATGATGGGTGCAGGAAGGGTGGAACATCTGAATCCGCTGAAACGATGGAAAGAGAATGATCCTGTAAAATCTCTGGCTGTTCCTGTAGGAGTTGCTTCTGACGGCTCTTCGTTTCTTCTGGATCTTCACGAAAAATATCAGGGACCTCATGGTCTCATCGCAGGTATGACAGGTTCTGGAAAGAGTGAATTTATCATCACCTATATTCTGTCGCTGGCAGTGAATTTTCATCCGGATGAAATTGCCTTTGTACTTATTGATTACAAAGGAGGAGGTTTGGCAGGAGCTTTTGATGATGCTACACGTGGAATCCATCTTCCTCACCTTGTAGGAACGATCACAAATCTGGATGGCCCTGCGATCAGGCGTTCTCTGATGGCGATAGAGAGTGAACTGAAAAGACGTCAGAGGATCTTTAATGAAGCCAAGAGCATTGCGAACGAAGGAACCATGGACATTTACATTTATCAGAAACTGTACAGGGCCGGCAAGGTAGGCACACCGCTTCCACATCTCTTTATTATTTCCGATGAGTTTGCGGAACTGAAAAGTCAGGAACAGGAATTTATGGATCAGCTAATCAGCGCAGCCAGGATTGGCCGAAGCCTTGGTGTGCATCTGATTCTGGCGACTCAGAAACCGGCAGGTGTGGTGGATTCTCAGATCAGCAGCAATGCCAAGTTCCGTGTGTGTCTGAAAGTACAGACACGTGCAGACAGTGACGAAATGTTGAGAAGGCCGGAGGCAGCAGAGCTGAAGGAAACCGGACGGTTTTATCTGCAGGTGGGATATAATGAATTTTTTGCTCTGGGACAGTCAGCCTGGTGCGGAGCCCCATATTTTCCGCAGGATAAAGTGGAAGTCCACAGAGATGACACCATCCAGTTTCTTGATGATACCGGACAGGATCTGGTTCAGCTGAAAAAAGAATCCCCCAAAAAGAAAACAGAAGTATCTCAGCTGGTATCTATTGTGAAATATCTTACACAGGTTGCAAAACAGGAGAATATTTTGCCGCATAGGCTCTGGACAGATCCTCTGCCAAAAGAAATTTTCCTGAAAAAACTTCTGAATGAAGCACCGATATCTGAGAAAGAAACGATCACAGTACCGGCAGGGGTCATTGATGATCCGGAGAATCAGACGCAGTATCTTTTCCAAGCGGATCTTACAAACTGTAGAAATTATCTGATCACGGGCAGCAGTCAGACAGGAAAAACGACATTTTTGCAGACGCTTCTTTATGGAACCATTTACAGATATTCACCAGAGGATGTGTGCTTTTATATTCTGGATCATTCCGGTGGACTTTTGAAAATTTTTGACCATGTAAAACATTGCGGTGGAGCCTGGGGAGAAGGTGAGGAAGCAGGCACAGAGAAATTTTTTGAAATGCTGTCTGATATTATAAAACAGAGAAAAGAAAACTTTCAGAAAGAAGATGTGAGCAGCTTTGAGGCTTATCGTCAGATACGGAAGATACCACTGATCCTGGTGGTAATTGACAATATCAGCGGGCTTTCCACATGGAAAGGCGGACAGAATATCTACTATGAGCTGAATACACTGATCAGTGACGGGAATTCTGTCGGGGTACGTTTTCTTGTAACAGCAACAAGCTATGAAGATGTAATGTATAAAGTGCGCAGGGAACTTGGAACAAGATTTGTTCTGGATGCAAAGAACCGATATGAGTATGGAGATATTCTGGGCGTAAGATGCCGTTTTGAGCCAGATGAAGTGCCGGGACGGGGAATGCTCCGGGAAGGAGAACGTCCATTGGAGTGTCAGATCGCCAGATATACATCCGAAGGAACAGAACAGCAGCGCATCCAGGAACTGAAAGAAGAAATCAGCCGGATTGACGAAAAATACAGAGAATACGAACCGGCAAGGCGTATCCTGGAGATTTCAGAAACGGAGACATATGAGGAATTTTGCAGGAATATTCCCCTTAACAGGATTCCGCTGGGGTACTCTATGACAGATATTCAAAAAATTTCCATACCTTTGAAACAGCTTTACTGTATGGCTGTATATATGGGAAATCCCCGGGATATTCCGGTTCTGATGAAAAATTATCTGTCTGCGGCAGTCCGGGAAACGATGCAGCTGTTCATTGTGAAAAAGAAGGAAAACAGTATATTTGATAAAGACCTGCTGAAAAAATGGGTCGATGAACAACCGGAATCTGTTACTTTTTTTGAAAGCACCGCCGAGGGAGCAGAACAGCTGATATGGAAGATTTATGAACTGATCGGTGAGAGAAAACTGATCCGTAATGAATTTTGTGAGAAAAACAATCTGTCCGCTCAGAGCAGCGATATAATGAAAAAATGTTTTCATTATATGACAGAAAGAACCTATCCGGTTATGACTGTATTCGAAAGTTTTCGGGATTTCTGCACTGTGATCACGCAGGATGCAGAAAATGTTCTGGAGAATATTTTTATAAATGGAAGAGGATATAACTATTATTTCATGGGCTGCTATTATCCGGATGATGGTGCTGCGTTGAGGTCGGACAAACTGCATACGGCTTTTAACAGAGACGGATTTACCCTTCTGTATGGAGGACAGTTCCACAGACAAGGACTTGTGAGCCTTTCTATGGAATACCGAAATATAACAAAGACATCTTCCAGACCAGGTTCCTGTATTATGCAGTACCATGGGGAAATCTATCCTCTTTTTACACCTTGTGGAACCATGGATAAGAAATGTGAGGATCCGGATGATGAGGAGATTATAAGCTAAAGTGGTGAGACAATGGGAAAAATATTGATTACATTAAAGGTGCCATCCGTAGAACAGAAATTTGATGTTCTGGTTCCGGATTTTTTGCCGGTAAAGGATGTGATCCCTCTTATGGCAGAAGCAGTGTCAGAGCTTACCAGGATGATGTATGTATCGTCCGGTGCTGAGGTTCTGTGCCGGGATGATCCGTCAGAAATATTCAATGGAGAATATACGTTGAGGGATTACGGTGTGATGGACGGTGAATATTTATTTTTAATATAAATATAACATAATGAAACAGGAAGGAGGAGCGGTGAAAGAGAAGGATATCAGACTTTGCATGGAATTATATGAAAGGCTGAGGATGGAAATGGAAAGAACTTCCGAAATTCCGGTGCAGTGTCTGTCTGGAAAGATCAGAACTGCATTGCTGGAAGTCAGGGAGTTTCAGAGACAGGAACTGGATGAGATCCAGAAAAGAATCATGTAAAAGAAAGGATGGAGCAATATGGCAATGGATTTAGTTGGTGCTTCACTGACCACCAGTGAAGTAAGGAGTATCAGTAATAATATTCAGGAAATCGGAGATGGCATTGATGAGACAATGAAGTCTGTAGACAGCATTATGACAACCCTTACAGGCCAGTCAGAGGGTGGTGTGATCCAGAAAACGGAAACTGCAGTAAAAGAACTGAGCAGTCTGGCAACAACACTGGTGACAAGCATTATCGGAATTGGCATCGGAATCGGAGATTATCTGAAAGAAATGATCAATCAGGATAATCAGGCAGCTGAGACACTTCAGAGGTCGAGAGAATCGAATGTATATGGTAAATAACAGATGGAACTGTAAAGAATCTTAAAAAGAAATGGAGAAATAAAGATATGGCAGATGAACCTCTGAGAATTAAAGTTGACAAAAATGTTTACCAGCAGACACTGGATAGTCTGGAAACCCAGCTGGAAGCGCTTCAGTCTCATAAAGAAAACCTGCAGAGACAGCTGGATCGTTTAAACAGTGGAAATACTTTTGTAGGATCTGATGTCAGAAGTGCCATTGAAAAAACAGAAGAGGTGCTGAAAACAGTAGGAGATAGTATTTCAAGAGTAATGGGTTATAAAATGACGATACAGCAGCAACTGGACGGAATCCAGAGTGCAGGAACCCAGCTGTCCGGAAAGATGGCAAGTATCGATATCCCTAATATGTTTAATTAAGCAGGCAGAAGATTGAGTACAGATCTAATCAGATATGACAGGATATGGCTTCAGGAATATATCGAGCACATATCCTGCGAGGAAAGACTGGCACGAGAATTGTATGATGCGCTTCAGACAGCGATGTATGGGACATCAGAAGAGAAAATGTTATCTTATAAGATAGCATTGGAGCATACCCGTGAGCTGATCGATTCTCTCGCAGTGACCAGGCATGCATTAGAACAGTATCTGGAGCAGGTACAGGAGGCAGCAATGCATCTCCGGAAAAAATGTCAGGAATTGGAAATACCGGATTTTTTCGAGTGAGCAGTACAGGATATTTTCCGGAACGTATCAAAAATATGTTCCGGAAAGACTGCCAGAAGTGTCATGGATTTATTCTGAAAACAGATCCGATCAGAATTAAAAAGATTCTGTTTTCAGAATAAGTTCATGACAGAAAGAAAAGAATATTTCCGTGGAAGGAGAAGGATATGAAATTTACATATGATCACAGCGATGAAAAAGAATGGGAAGAATATGAAGAATATATACCAGAACTTCCTCCGGTACCGCCGGTACCAACCATGGATCTGCCGGAGACAGAAGAGGAAGCTCCGGAAGTGGAGTCGCTGCAAAGGATGGATATAGCAGAAAAGGAAGAAACACCATACCGTGAAGATCCAGATGAAGAGGATACTGCCACCCATGGGTTTGGTTTCGGTTTTGGACTCGGGAAGCCAGAGAGGGAAGATACAGAAGAGGAGGAAGAAAAAACGGTTCTTCTGGCTCCGGCTGAAGAGGAGGAAGAAGAAAAGACCGTTCTCTTGGTACCGCCGGCTCAGATTACGGGGAAACTGATTCGTTGTGCGACCGGAGAAGAGTTTATACTGAATGGAAGTATGAACATCGTTGGAAAAAGTAAAATACGTGCAGATATCCGTATCCAAAATAATCCGGCTATTGGAAATGTACATTGTAAGATTATTCGTGAAGAGAATACATTCTATCTGGAAGATAACAAGTCACTGAATGGAACATATCTGGAAAATGTAAAACTGAAACCGGAGGTGAAAACGCTTCTTGAGACAG
>CAVEKJ010000122.1:0-6078 GCA_963616205.1 Prevotella sp. | reverse complement strand
GTCCAGGATCTTGCTTGTGATTCCGCAGACAATATCCAGCGATACGTTTTTGATTACCATTCGTTGTTCCTCCCTTTTCTCGGAAAAGCCCTGTCCTGAAAACCAGGGCAGGGTTTTTTCTGTTTTTGTTTATGTAAGAGCTTCACCAAGCACTTCTTTCATGTTGTCCACAAACTGGATATTCAGTCCCTGGATGATCTCTCTGTCCATCTCCTCGATATCCGGGCGGTTTTTCTCCGGAACAAGGACTTCTTTTATCTTTGCGTATTTGGCTGCAAGCAGCTTTTCTTTCAGTCCGCCGATTGGAAGCACACGGCCTCTTAAGGTGATCTCACCGGTCATGGCAAGATCCGCGCGCACCGGTTTTTCAATGATTGCGGACATCATGGCAGTTGCCATGGTAATACCTGCGGACGGGCCGTCCTTTGGAACAGCTCCCTCCGGGATATGTACATGCATATCATGTTTCTGGAAAAATTCCGGATCGATCTCATACTGATCTGCTACAGAACGGATATAGCTAATGCCTGCCTGTGCAGATTCTTTCATCACATCTCCGAGCTGTCCGGTAAGAAGCAGTTCTCCCTTTCCAGGCATGATATTGACTTCGATCTGAAGGGTATCGCCGCCCACCTGTGTCCAGGCAAGGCCGCGTGCAATTCCGATCTCATCTTTCTCATTGGCCATCAGATAATTATAGCGTTCTTTTCCCAGGAATTTGGAAATGTTTCTGGATGTGACAACCACTTTATCCTTGCCCTCTTCCATGATGGCACGGGCAGTCTTGCGGCAGATACGTCCGATATTTCTCTCAAGAGAACGGACACCTGCTTCTTTTGTGTAGTTGTTGATCAGCTTACCAAGAGCTGCAGGCTGGATCACCAGTTTTCCCTCTGGAATACCGTTGATTTCCATCTGTTTCGGGATAAGGTGTTCTCTTGCGATATGCGCTTTCTCATTCTCGGTATATCCCGGAATTTCCATCAGTTCCATACGGTCAAGAAGCGGTCTCGGGATTCCCTGAACATCGTTGGCTGTTGCAATAAACAGTACCTCGGAAAGATCCTGCGGGATTTCCACATAGTGGTCATTGAACTTACTGTTCTGCTCCGGATCGAGAACTTCCAGGAGTGCTGCGGAAGTGTCTCCCTTATAGTCACTGCTAGTCTTGTCGATCTCGTCAAGAAGCATCAGCGGATTGCTGACTCCGGCTTCTTTCAGTGCCACCGTAATTCTTCCCGGCATAGCACCCACGTAAGTCTTTCTGTGGCCACGGATCTCTGCCTCGTCACGGACACCGCCAAGACAGATGCGGACATACTTCTTGTTCATGGCCTCAGCCACAGAACGTGCGATGGAAGTCTTTCCGGTTCCAGGAGGGCCTACCAGACAGAGGATCGGGCTTTTTCCCTTATGGGTCAGTTTACGGACAGCAAGGAACTCCATGATACGCTCTTTGACATCTTTCAGTCCGTAATGGCCTTCCTCCAGAACTTTCCATGCATTCTCAAGATCTTCGGAATCTTCGGATTTTTTGTTCCACGGAAGAGCGAGAACTATCTCAAGATATCCTCTCTGTACAGTTGCCTCTGCGGCGCTGGCTGCCATTCCTTTAAAGCGGCTGATCTCCTTGGAAATCTTCTCTTTTACCTCATCGGATGCATCCAGTTCTTTCAGCTGTTTCTTAAACTCCTCGATGTCATCTGCGGTGTTATCCTCACCCAGTTCCTCACGGATAGTCTTTAACTGTTCCCGGAGAATATACTCTCTCTGGTTCTTATCGATATGGGATTTCACCTTGCGCTGGAGATCTTTGGTGATGTGGATCACCTCGATCTCGCTGCCAAGAAGTGCTCCCAGAATCTCATAACGATCATTCAGAGACACTGCTTCCAGAAGTTTCTGCTTATTCTGATAGGACATCGGAAGATTTACGGAAATCTGATCGATGGTTTCCTTAACATCCTCAATGGTCATGATCTGTGTCACCAGATCCTTGCTTATTTTTCCGCTTTCTCTGCAATATCTCTGAAAAAGCTCCCGGATGCTGCGAAGCATGGCGTCTTTTACAGGCTCCGGATAATCCTCTTCCTGAGCAGTCACAATCTCGCATTCTGCTTTCAGATATGGTTCTTCCTGCTCCAGACTCAAAACTTCTGCTCTGTCCAGTCCCTCTACCAGAACACGGTAAAGATCCTGCGGAAGTTTCACCACCTGTTTAATGTATGCAATTGTGCCTACCTGATACAGATCATCAAGTTCCGGTGTTTCTACCTCCGGGTCCTTCTGTGTCAGCAGAAAGACCTTCTGGTCATGGAGCATGGCTGCTTCCACGGCACGGATGGATTTCTCTCTGCTCACATCAAAGTGTACGATCATCTCCGGAAGGACCGTAGTCCCACGGAGAGCGATCATTGGCATGATATTGACCTGATTTGTCATTTATGTCATTCCCTTCATCAAGCTGTTTCCGGCTTGCCTTTCTTTCTCGAACGGGATGTTTTGTGTCCTGCTTTCTTGGCAGGAGCCTTGGCCTCCCCGTGGATGATCTCCGGCTCTCCGGTTCCCTCCACTGCCTCTTTTGTGACGATGCATTTACGGATGGTATCGTCAGAAGGTGTCTTGTACATCAGATCCATCAGGGTATGCTCCATGATGGCACGAAGTCCTCTGGCACCTGTTTTTCTCTCAAGAGATTTCCGGGCAACTGTCTCAAGTGCCTCTTCCTGGAACTCAAGCTCCACTCCGTCCAGCTCAAAAAGCTTGTCGTACTGCTTGGTAAGGGAGTTCTTAGGCTCTTTCAGGATGCGGATCAGTGCTTCCTCATCCAGGGAATCCAGGGTTACAACAACCGGAACTCGTCCGATAAACTCCGGGATCAGACCGAATTTAATAAAGTCTTCCGGCATAACTTCCTTCAGGACTTCACCTACATTGCGGTCCTCTTTCTCAGAAACCTCTGCACCAAAACCAATGGACTTGGTATCCTGTCTTGCCTCGATGATCTTCTCAAGGCCATCAAAAGCACCACCGCAGATGAACAGGATGTTTGTCGTGTCGATCTGGATGAACTCCTGATGTGGATGTTTTCTTCCACCCTGTGGCGGAACACTTGCAACGGTTCCTTCCAGGATCTTCAGAAGAGCCTGCTGTACGCCCTCACCGGACACATCTCTGGTAATGGATGTATTCTCGGATTTTCTTGTGATCTTGTCGATCTCATCGATATAGATGATTCCGTACTGTGCACGTTCAATATCATAATCTGCTGCCTGGATGATCTTCAGAAGAATGTTCTCAACATCCTCGCCAACATAACCTGCCTCTGTGAGAGTAGTGGCATCTGCGATGGCAAAAGGAACATTCAGAAGTCTTGCCAGTGTCTGTGCAAGAAGTGTCTTACCGGAACCTGTCGGACCAAGCATCAGGATATTACTCTTCTGCAGCTCCACATCCAGGTTTCTGGAAGCAAGAATTCTCTTGTAATGATTGTAAACAGCCACAGAAAGTGCCTTCTTGGCATCATCCTGTCCGATGACATACTCATCCAGGATACTGTGTATCTCTTCCGGTTTCAGAAGGTTGATCCCTGTTTCGTAATCTGCTTCATGATCATACATACTGAATTCTTCTTCCATGATCTCGGAACAGATACCGATACATTCATCACAAATATATGCTCCATCCGGACCTGCGATCAGTTTGCGTACCTGATCTTCAGTCTTATGGCAAAAGGAGCATCTTACCTTTCCTTCTCTTACTTTATCTGCCATATCTTTTTTGTTTCCTTTCTAAGCGTAAATGTCCGTCTCTCGCAGACATTTGAAATTCCTTTTTAAAGCAAGATAAGACTCCTGTGTCTTTACAGGAGTCTTTTCTTACGCATTATTTGTGGACTACAACACCATCAATAAGACCATATGCCTTCGCTTCTTCAGCTGTCATATAGTTATCACGGTCAGTATCTTTCTCCACAATCTCAAGAGGCTGTCCGGTATTCATGGAAAGAATTTCGTTCAGCTTCTTTTTGGTTTTTGCGATCTGGTCAGCTACGATCTGGATCTCGGTAGCCTGCCCCTGTGCACCGCCTGACGGCTGGTGGATCATGATCGTTGAATTCGGCAGTGCGTATCTCTTGCCTTTGGCACCGGAGGACAGGAGGAAAGCTCCCATGCTGGCTGCCATTCCAAGGCAGATAGTAGATACATCACATTTGATATACTGCATTGTATCATAAATTGCCATTCCGGCAGTTACGGAACCGCCCGGGCTGTTGATATAAAGCTGGATATCCTTGGAAGGATCTTCTGCTTCCAGGAAGAGAAGCTGTGCAACGATCAGGTTTGCGCTGACATCGTTTACCTCTTCTCCAAGGAAAATGATTCGGTCCTTAAGAAGTCTTGAATAGATATCGTAACTTCTTTCTCCTCTGCTGGTCTGCTCAATGACGTAAGGTACTAAACTCATTTTGCCCTCCATTTCCGAGGTTTATTACGCCTCTACAGCTGCATCGGCAACTAATGTAACAGCTTTCTGAACAGCCATATCTTTCTTCATCTGCTCCATCTCGTTCTCACCGATGAGTTCTTTTAATTTGTCTGCTTCCATCTTGTACATCTCTGCCATCTTGGAGATCTCTTCGTTAACCTCTTCCTCTGTTGGCTGGATGTTCTCTACCTCAGCGATCTTCTCAAGAACAAGTCTTGTCTGGATTCTCTTAAGAGCCTGTGGCTTCATGTCTTCCATCATCTTGTCAACGCTCTGGCCTGTGAACTGGAAGTACTGCTCCATGGAAAGACCCTGGGACTGCATTCTTCTTGCAAAATCGTCAAGCATCTGACGTGTCTGAGTCTCGATCATTGCATCCGGAATATCCATCTGGGCATTCTCGATCACTTTATCTACTGCTGCGTCCTCTTTTGCACGACGGGCATCTTCTGCTTTCTTCTCTGTCAGATTCTTCTTAACGTCTTCTTTGTACTCAGCAAGTGTATCAAACTCAGATACATCTTTAGCGAAGTCATCATCAAGCTCTGGGAGCTCTTTTGCTTCGATCTTCTTAACGTCGCACTGGAATACTGCTTCTTTACCAGCGAGCTCTTTTGCCTGATACTCCTCTGGGAATGTAACTTTAACTTCTACGTGGTCACCTGTGTTTGCACCAACAAGCTGCTCCTCGAATCCCGGGATGAATGTGTTGGAACCAAGTGTCAGCGGATAGTCTGTTCCTTTACCGCCCTCAAATGCCTCTCCGTCTACGAAGCCCTCGAAGTCGATTGTTGCTGTATCGCCGTTCTGTGCTGCGCGATCCTCAACTGTGATCGTTCTGGAGTTTTTCTCCTGCTCTTTCTTAAGCTCTGCCTCAACTTCCTCGTCTGTTACCTCTGTCTCAGACTTCGGAACCTCAAGTCCTTTATAGTCACCAAGAGTTACCTCTGGTTTGGTAGCTACTTCTGCTGTAAAGATAAATGGTTTGCCAGGCTCAACCTGTGTTACATCGATCTTAGGCTGGGAAACGATCTCAAGATCACACTCAGCAAGTGCTTTGCTGTAATGCTCAGGGATCAAAGCGTTTGCAGCGTCCTCAAGGAATACTCCCTTGCCGTACATCTGCTCGATCATTTTTCTAGGAGCTTTTCCTTTACGGAATCCCGGAATGGAAATTCTTCCTTTTGCTTTCTGATATGCATTCTGCATTGCTTTGTCAAGATCCTCGGCAGAAACCTCGATTGTAAGTTTCGCCATGTTTTTCTCCATTTTCTCCACCTGTAAACTCATGTTTCTTGTTCCTCCTTAATCATATCGAGTAAATACCTTATATAAATAGTTAGCACTCGCATTTTATATATTTACAGTCATTTCTGTAGTATAGCATAACCACTGTAAAAACGCCAGTATTTTTTTCAGTTTTCCATCTGCTCACACAGGGCATTTCTCAGCTTCCTATGTCCTCGATCTCAAAGTAATTTCCAGTCTTTCCAATATTGGCAAGGCAGTAGGCAAAAATCCTTTTATAAGTCTTGGGCGTGTAATGAACTCCATCATCCACTCCGTTTCCTGTATTGGATAGTGTACCAT
>CAVEKJ010000121.1:0-6093 GCA_963616205.1 Prevotella sp. | reverse complement strand
GGAGAAAGAAGCTTCCGCTGTGGAGCCGTCAAGCACGGCAACAACAGATACAACAACTGCAGAGCCGTCAGGCACCACAACGACAGATCCGACAGCTGCAGACCAGACAGGCAATACTGTGACAGATCCGTCTGCGACAGTGGATCCTGATAGCGCAAAGAACACATCTGACGGAACAACCGGACAGGAAATTTCCACATCAGATAACAATACAGATGAAGCAGCAACGGAATCTTCTCCACAGAACTCCACAACCGGAGAAATCCAGGGCCCGCCAGCAGCAACAGACAGTGCAAGTGCGTCTCAGGCCTCGAACGGAGAAGTCCAGGGACCTCCGGCAGCGGATGGAACAACAGAAAGTGAGGACTCTGCGGAGGAAGAGGCTGTCACCAAGCCGGTCAATGGTACAGTCGCCACATCTTTTAAAGAAGAAAATCCCTGGTATAAGAGTCCGTTTATCTGGATCGGGATCGTAACAGTACTTGCAGTGATCGGAATTCTGGGTTATCATTTGAAGAAACGCTAAAAGATAAACCAGACTAACATAAGAAAAATGGAGGAATTGTGAAGAGATTACAGCTGTTAAAGAAGAAATTACTGCCGCTTCTTCTGTGTGTGGCGGTTGCTGGCAGTCAGGTTCCGGTCATGGCAGCCGATGGGGGCGTATTTAGTGATCCGGTGGAAGAATCCGGTGAAGAACTGTCAGGAGAAACACAGACGCAGTCAGAGATCGCAGAAGAGAATCCTGAGGAGAATAATATCCGGGATGAACAGACAGAAGATATCATAGAAGAAGCCGACGAGAATACAGACGATATATCGTTGCAGAGTTCAGGGGAGGATACAGAGACTCCTGAAATATCAGAAGAACCATCAGCAGAGTCCGAAGAGGATGCATTTGGTGACGGCGAGGACAGATCCGGAGATACTTTCGACAGCGATGAGTCCGGAATCGAATATATCAAGGGCCGTCCCCTTACCGAGGAAGAAGAGCAGGAACAGCTGGCACCTTTTGATACACTGACATCCTATTCCACTGCAGTAGAAATCGGAAACGATGTGGATGAGGTATCAATGGGAAGGGCTGCAGCCTATCCGTCCTATTATAATGCGTCGGAGCAGGGATATGTCACTTCTGTAAAAAACCAGGAACCTTATGGCATGTGCTGGGCATTTGGAATGGCGTCCCTCTTGGAGACGTCTCTTCTGACGCAGGGCCTTGGGACATATGATCTGTCGGAAGAGCATCTGGCGTATTTTTTTGCAAACAGAAAGAATGATCCTCTTGGAAATACTTACGGGGATGTCAACAGGCATCTGGGAACGGACGACTATGGAAACGTGGATTATCATGAAGGCGGGAATGATCTTCTGGCGGCTCAGTTTCTGAGCACCTGGTCCGGTATGACAACTGAAGCGGATGTACCTCTGGCAACAGATGCCACACATACACAGAAAACAGGTGTGACTCCGGCGGCATCCAAAGCGTACAATGCCACAGCTTATCTGAAAAATGCCTATTTTTCCGATTATTCCGTAAATGCCATGAAGAAGCTGCTGGTTGCAAATAAGTCCGTCACTGTGATGTATAATGCACAGAATGCTTATTATAATGCCAGTACAGCAGCGTATTCTTATCCGACCAGCACTAAGAGCGTGAACCATGTGGTTACAGTGGTAGGGTGGGATGACAATTATTCCGCAAAGAATTTCCGCGCATCTTCCAAGGTGACCGGAGATGGAGCCTGGATCGTTAAGAACAGCTGGGGGACAGACTGGGGAAAATCCGGATATTTTTATATGTCCTATGAGGATAAGTCCGTCTGTGAACTGGTTGCAGCTACAGCTACCAATGCACCGGAATATGCCAACAATTATTTTTATGACGGAACATCTGGACTGGGTTCTATCCGGATGTATGCAGGAGAAAAACTGGCTACGGTTTTCCAGGCCAGTGCAGGAAACGGAAAGGCAGAATCACTTGGTGAGGTGACGCTTGCCTCTATGTCTGCCAACAATTCCTATACAGTGCAGGTATACACAAATCTGAAAGATGCCAGCGATCCTGCCAGTGGAACACCGGCGTATTCCACTCCGGTATCCTTAAGCCAGCCCATGGCAGGTATCATGACTTTTCAGATCCCGGAAGTCCTGATCAGTCAGAACAGTCTGTATTCTATTGTGGTGACAAATGCAGGAAGTACGTACATAAAATATTGTGTGGAGGCAGAACTCAGTTATGGCTGGTGTGGTTTTTATCCGTCGATCGTGTCCGGACAGAGTTTTCTGTGTTATGCAGAAGAGGATACCTGGATGGATGCCATTGAATTCAATCCGTCAGTAACACCAAGGATCAAGGCACATACCAGGACTCTGGACAGTGCGGCAAGGATGCAGATCTCTGCCTCTTCCATGTCACTTTATCCCGGAGATCAGAAAACACTGAATGCTTCGGCCAGCAGATCTGAGATGAGTGCATCCGGAATTTCATGGGAGAGCTCCGATTCCAGCGTGGTATCTGTAAATGGAAACGGCGTTGTTACGGCTAAGAATCCGGGAACAGCAACCATAACCTGTTATGGAAAAAATGCCAGAGGAATCCGTGCCACCTGCAAAGTTACCGTAAAACTGCAACAGACCACCGGAGCAAAACTGATTTCCAGTGCATTTAACAGGATAGGGATCTCCTGGAAAGCAGTTTCCGGCTGTAATCGTTATGAGATCTATCGCTGGGATGAAAGTGGAAATTCAAGAAAAATGGCAACCGTAGGTGCAAATGTGCGCAGCTGGCAGGATACCACAGTAAAAACAGGAAGTACCTATACCTATCGGATCAGAGCCGCTTATGTACGTTCCGGAAAGGCAACTGTTTACGGAACTGCGTCTTCCGCGGTATCAGCCAAAGCAGAACTTGGAAAAGCCTGTGCAGTGGCCACGGCTGTCAGCGGACCATGCAACCGGATCTCCTGGGAAAAAGTTTCCGGAGCCAGTGGTTATTATATCTACCGGAGGGGCCAGGGAAAAAGCTGGGTTCGGATCGGAGATGTGAACAGCAGAGTATTTTCTTATAAAGATACAGAGATTGAGGGAATCACTTCCTACGTTTACGCAGTCCGGCCCTATAAGAATGTAGATGGGAAAAAAGTTTTTGGCGGATATCAGGCTAGCAGTGAGATCCTGTCCTATCCGGCACTTCAGAAGATTTCCAGTGTCCGGAAAACTTCCAGAGGCCTGAAACTTTACTGGAAAACACAGAAAAAAGCAGACTGTTACCAGATCTACCGAAAAACCGGAAACAGCTCATGGAAAAAGATCAGCACTGTTTCCGGCGGCAGCAGCTCTTCTTTTGAGGATAAGACTGCAAAGAAAGGAATCACCTATTATTACGCAGTGCGCGCCGGTGTAAAAACATCCACCGGAAAAATACTCTGCGGAGGCTATGCCGCAAAAGAAGCAAAGCGATAAAAAATAAAACAAAACCGTAGCAAAAAACGCCCGGGTCTGGCTTGGAAAATGCCGGCCCCGGGCGTTTATTATGGTTGAATATGTGTATAAATATCAGGCTTTCAAAGAAGATCAGTCTTTGTTGATAACGACACCCTTCTGAAGCATGATGTTTGCATAGAGTGCTTTCTCACTTGTGGAGATGATGCAGTATGCAGTTTTTGCTTCGTCATAGAATGCGAAACGCTCAATGTTTCCGATGGCTTTGTCGCCACGCTCGTCATATTTGGAAACGATATCTTTGTATGTATCCCAGATCGGTGTCTCCACATCATCACCAGGCATTACTTCCATCAGGTTTACCGGATGCTCTACATAAGTATCCAGCGGGAAAAGTTTCAGGATTGCATCCAGGATTTCAGGAACACCGTGTCCGTCGCAGCGGATTGTGATGGCATTTTTTCCCATGGATTCTACAGGGAAGTTTCCGTCAGCGATAACAAGACGGTCACTATGACCCATCTCACATAAAACTTTCAGTAATTCTGGTGATAAGATTTCTGGAATTCCTTTTAACATAGTTCATATCCTCCTAAGATCATTGTGTAAGTATAGCATTTCCGGAAACTGCTGCATCAGGTTCAGGTGTTCAGAACAGGATACATCAATTTCTGGAACTGTTATGATGCCGGTCGTATCAGACAGACCTGTCCGGCAGCAGGTTTTTATCTCTTACAGATTAATCTAACGTTATTTTATCTTCTTTTCAAGGTAATATTTTCCTGTAAATGATGAAAATTTTATAGTTGACAGAAACGTTTCGGCGAGTTATGATGAACTCAAACAGAAACGTTTCGGTTTCTGAACCAAATGCAGAAAAAATACAAAAAATAAACACAATAATTCCAAGGAGGAAAAAGATTATGCCACTGGTTACATCGAAAGAAATGCTGTTAAAAGCACAGAAAGGCGGATACGCAGTAGGAGCATTCAACGCAGAGAACATGGAGATGGTAAAAGCGATCATTCAGGCTGCTGAGGAGCTGAAAGCACCGGTTATGATCCAGACAACACCTTCTACCATTAAATATGGCACAGTTGAGACTTATGCAGCGATCGTAGCAGCAGAGGCAGCCAAGGCTTCTGTTCCGGTATGCCTTCATCTTGACCACGGCAGCAGCTTTGAGCTTGCCATGCAGGCAATGCACGCAGGATATACATCCGTTATGATCGATGGTTCCAAACTGGATTTTGAGGACAATATCAAAGAGACAAAGAGAGTTGCGGATGTGGCAGCAGCTCTGAATATTCCATGTGAGGCTGAGCTTGGTAAAGTCGGCGGCAAAGAGGACGACCTTGAGGCTGAGGCAGACACCAACACAGATCCACAGGAAGCTAAGGAATTCGTAGAGCGTACAGGCGTTACTTCCTTGGCAGTTGCTATCGGAACCGCACATGGTTTCTATGTAGGAACACCGGTTCTTGACAAAGAGCGTTTAAGCGAGATCCGCGAAGTTGTAGATATCCCGCTTGTTCTTCACGGAGCATCCGGACTCAGCGACGAGGATGTCAGCGACTGCGTAAAACGTGGTATCTGCAAAGTAAACTTTGCAACAGAGCTTCGTGCAGCATACTCCAAGGCAGTAAAAGAAACATTTGCAGAGAACGAGAACACCATCGACCCGAAAGCATACGGAAAGAAAGCCATCCAGGCAGTAAAAGAGCTGGTTGAGGCTCGTATGAAAGTTTGCGGCTGCGATGGAAAGGCAGAATAAATTTCTGTAAAAAAGCGGAAACGGAGTGAACAGTATGGCAGCAACCATGAAAGATATTGCCAAGCGTACGGGACTCGGGCTTGCGACGATTTCTTCTTATTTTAACGGCGGAAACGTAAGAGAAAAAAACAGAGTAAAGATCGAGGAAGCCATCGAGGAACTGCACTATGAGGTCAATGAGGTGGCCAGAGGCCTTAAGACCAACGCCACCAAGACCATCGGTGTGGTGATCCCAGAGCTTAACAATACCTTTTGTGCGGAGATCATCACAGAGATGGAGGATGTCCTGAGAAGCCACGGATATGCCACCATTGTCTGTGACTGCCGTACCGATAAGAAACTGGAGCGGGATGCAGTGGAATTTTTAAGCCGGAAACGTGTGGATGGGATCATCAGTATGCCGGTGGACGCTGAAGGCAATCACCTGAAAAAATTTCAGAAGACCGGGAAACCCATCGTACTCATTGACCGTAAGATCCAGGAGCTTTCCTGTGACAGTGTGCTTGTGGACAATGAGAAGGCGGCAGAGGATGCCATGAGAGTTTTTTTTAAAGCAGGGCATCGAAAAATCGGGATCATCGGCGGCCCGGAGGAAATTTCCACAGCACAGGAACGTCTCCAGGGATACCGAAGCGCATATGAAAAAGAAAATCTTCCGGTACAGGAATCTCTGATCTACCACGGCGACTATACCATTCAGGGCGGCGTCCGTGGCCTGGAGAAACTTGTGGCGGACAATCCGGATATGACGGCTGTATTCGTTACCAATTATGAGATGACCATGGGGGCGGTGATCGGAGTGAATGAGCTGGATCTTAAGATTCCGGAACAGCTTTCCCTGATCGGGTTTGACAATCTGCAGTTTGCCAGAGCC
>CAVEKJ010000120.1:0-6125 GCA_963616205.1 Prevotella sp. | reverse complement strand
TGTAAGAACCGGAGAAGAGGGAGAAGATGCATTGTAGTAAAAATGCAGGAGGATGACGGATGGATAATAAAAAATTAGGATTGCCGAGCGTGGTATCCACAGGTGTGGGATTAATTGTGGCAACGAGCTGTCTGATGTCACTGGGACAGGGAGCCGGTGCCCTGGGAACCGGTTTTATCGTTTCCATGGTGCTGGCCTGTGCGATCAATATCTGTACAGCACTTTCCATGGCAGAGTTAAATGCACTGATGCCGAACCTGACCGGAGGGCTGGCACAGTATACCCTGGCCGGGATCGGGCCGTTTGTTACGATCGTAACTATGGTTGGAGGTTATATCGTATGTCAGTCCATTGCCGGCTCTGTAGAATGTGCAATGTTTGGAAATGCGATCAATTCAGTGTTTCACACAGGAATACCTTCCAGTGTATTTTGCATTTTTCTTCTGGTCATTTTGATCATTGCCAATCTGCTGGGAATTGATATGTTTGCAAAAATACAGAATGTTGTGGTATATGGCCTGATTTTTTCACTGGTAGCCATGGGACTTCTGGGAATTCTGGGACTTGGAAGCGGAGAAACAGTCAGTCAGCCAATGAATCAGGCGGGAAGCCTTTCTGATACGTTTTCTCTGCTGGGACTTGCCTTTTTCCTGTTTATCGGGAGTGAATTTGTCATTCCGGTTTCCAGGAATGTAAAAAATGAGAGAAGAAATATTCCGCTGGGGATGGTGCTGAGTCTTTTGATCATTCTGGTCATGCAGATTTTGGTGGTCTGTGGAATGGGAAGATACTGTCTTTGGGAAGATCTGGCAGACAGCGCATCACCGCATATTTTATACGGTTCCTCCCTGCTTGGCTATGCAGGCTCGCTGTGGATGATCGTAGTTTCGGTGTTTGCGGTGATCAGTACCGTAAATTCAGCTATCAGCTTCCTTTCCTATATGTGTGCGGGAATGGCAAAAATAGGATTGATGCCGGAATTTTTCCTGAAAAAGAACAGAAGAGGAGCATATTATGTGGGAATCCTTATGATCGGAACGATCATGATCCTTGTGAATGCGACAGGACTTTCCACCAGTGATTCACTTTCCTTTATGATCACACTGGCCATTGTGTTCTGGATGGTATCTTATGTGATCGCAGACTGCAATGTTCTGATTTTCCGGCACAGGCTGCCGAAGGCACCGAGAACCTTTAAGGTACCGCTTGGCCCGGTGATTCCTGTGATCGGAGTAATTGGAAATCTGTTTATGATCTGGAATATCGACGGAAATCCGGAAGTGAGAAATCAGATATTTATGATAGACGGGCTGATCTTTGTATTACTGGCCGTGTATGCAGTTGTATGGTGCAGATTCAGGCTGAAAAGGCCTATGTTTAAACCGGTACCTGTGCATGAGGTTATGGCTATGGAGAATTCGCTGTACCTCGCAGCACATAAAAATAAACAGGAGTAACTGTCAGGGACAGTTGCCGGACAAGATTTTGAAAGTACATGATAAAAAACGGAGGAAAACAGTTATGGAATACCCAAAGATTGATTTTTTATATTTAAATGAAGAGGATATGGTTGCAGCCGGTGTGAAGGATATGAAAAGCTGCGTAGAGGCAATGGAGGAAATGTTCAGGCTTATGAAGGTCGGGGATTACCGAATGGGCGGTGCCAATGGAAATTCCCATGGAAGCATGGTGATGTTTCCGGAGAAATCCCCGTTTCCGGAAATGCCGGTAGACGGACCGGACAGACGTTTTATGGCTATGCCGGCATATCTGGGCGGCAAGTTTGATATGGCAGGTATGAAGTGGTATGGTTCCAACGCGGCTAATAAGGAAAAAGGACTTCCGAGATCAATTCTGATGCTGATTTTGAATGATAAAGACACAGGTGCGCCTCTGGCATTTATGTCGGCCAATATCCTTTCCGCATACCGTACCGGTGCGGTGCCTGGAGTTGGTTTTAAGTATTTTGCAAAGGAAGATGCGGAAACAATAGGAATCATTGGACCAGGAGTTATGAGTAAGACAGCACTGGCAGCAGCGATAGCAGTGCGTCCTACCATAAAGACTGTTAAGGTGAAGGGCAGAGGAAAAGCTTCTCTCCAGAAATTTATTGATCATGCCAGGAAAGAATATCCGGGTCTTGATATTTATGGCGTGGATACCATTGAAGAAGCAGTGCGTGATTCGGATATTGTATCGGCATCGACTTCCTCACCGACAGGAGATCCGCAGCTCTATCCGTACATTGCGGAGGAATGGATCAAACCAGGTGCGGTCATTGAGTCCACAGCTGCACTTCGCTTTGATGATGATTTCATTATCAACCGTGCAAGGACTGTGACAGATAACATTATGCTGTACGAAGCCTGGGAAGAAGAAATGAAGCCGAATGCATATCACACCATACCGATTCCGGCAGTACACGTTGAGGATCTTATTGCAGAAGGAAAAATGCAGCCGTCACAGATTGATGATCTGGGAGATGTATTGCTTGGAAATGTACCGGTACACAGAAAAGAAGGAGAAATCGTGATCTATTCCGTAGGCGGTATGCCGACAGAAGACGTTGCCTGGGGAAGCATGGTTTACAAAAATGCGCTTGCCAATGGAATCGGTACAAGGCTGCACCTGTGGGATACTCCGCAGATGATGGTATAGAACTGACGAGACAAATCCCCATACACTATTTTCATTGCCGGAAAGCAATGAGCAGTGTCCGGAAGATCAAAGCTATTCGCTTTTCGTTGTATGTTACGTAACGCCTGAACTATAGGTTCAGTATATTTCGCGCATCAGAAACTGTAAAATGGCATAAAAATATGGCATCATCCATAAAACGAATGATGCCATTTGGCGTTTAGCTTGTTATATTTTATTTTGGTGTTCCGTAGAACTGATGAATATATGCTATAAATTCACGGATATAATCCGATTTCGTTATTTCTTTGGAATATAATGAACTCCCAGCTCCTGAAGCTGCGCAGCACCAAAAAAGCCGATCGTATATCCAAGACCTCTTTTTACCATCGATCCAGCAGAGAACGGGTATAATTTCTGTGAAGAATGGAGGTATAACTGGACAGAATAGACAAAAGTATGAAAAATATATAATTTGCACAAGAAATACGCTGTCAGATCCTCTTGCACCACATAAATCCGTAAGCCGGAAGTTCTACATCCTTAAGCTCCAGCGTCTGTCCGATGATCAGGTCGCGGAAGGTTCCCTCTTCCTGCATCCATGCAATCCTGTTGCTGTCACTGAAGTTGAAAATTCCGATAAAACGCTCCGTTCCCTTCTGACGGAGGATGCAGAGGATGCTGTCGTCATGAACATCGTAGGTGTACACATCGCAGTCCTTGTCAAAAACAGATTCCTGGCGGCGGATCTGCTCCATGCGACTCAGAGTCTGGAAGATCTGGCCCTCAACAGAAGTTTTGGATTTGCGTTTCTTCGCAAGATCCCACTGGAAAGCACCGCGGTGGATATAACGGGAATCCTCAGCCTTATCCGGATCATCTTTATAGGAATAATCGTTAAGTCGGCCAACTTCATCAGAGCTGTAAAGCATCGGGATTCCGGACTGTGTCAGCATATATGCATGAAGCATCAGATCTTCACGGATACCTCTTGCAAGTTTTTCATCATCTTTCTCAAAAAGAGCAGCCTCGATTCCGCACATGGAAGCAGTAGTTCCGCAGAAACGCGCATCCTGAGTTACAGGGTCATCGTTATAAAGTTCTCCGCGGCTGTCGCTTCCCGGATATTTTCCGGTAAAGAAATTATTGAGGTAACGTTTGTGGGCCGGCTCGTCCATGCCCCATTCTTTCAGAGTGGCGAAATCCAGTCCCCAGCCAATATCATCATGGCAGCGGAGATAATTCAGGAAAGTATACTGCTTCGGAAGATTGTTCACAATATCCATCTGTTTTTTCAGAAGGCGGATATCGCGGGTGGCAATGCTGTTCCAGGTTGTAGCCATGGTGGTTACATTGTAAAGCATGTGGCATTCCGGTTTCTCCACAGTACCAAAGTACGGAACAACTTTTTCCGGCTCCATAACGACTTCACCAAGAAGAACAACGCTCGGGCAGACGATCTCAGCGATCATACGCATCATGCGGACGATGGTGTGAACCTGTTTCAGGTTACGGCAAGGAGTTCCCAGCTCTTTCCAGATATACGGAACCGCATCAATACGGATCACATCCATTCCCTGGTTTGCAAGGAAGAGGAAGTTGTACATCATCTCATTGAAAACACGGGGATTGCCGTAGTTCAGATCCCACTGATACGGATAAAAAGTAGTCATGACATAATGGCCGATATCCGGAAGCCAGGTGAAGTTACCGGGAGCAGTGGTAGGGAATACCTGAGGTACGGTCTTTTCGTACTCGTCCGGAATCTCACGGTTGTTGTAGAAGAAGTAGCGGCTCATATATTCTCCGTCACCCTGGCGTGCTTTTTTGGCCCACTCATGATCTTCGGAAGTGTGGTTCATGACGAAATCCATGCACAGGTTCATTCCGTTTTTGTGGCATTTATCTGCAAGAGCAGCCAGATCCTCCATAGTTCCAAGGTCCGGGCGTACTTTGCGGAAATCGGCAACTGCATAACCGCCATCGGAACGGCCTTTCGGGGTATCGAGAAATGGCATCAGATGCAGGCAGTTTACGTTGCATTCTTTCAGATATGGGAGCTTGGCAGAAACTCCTTTAATGTTGCCGGCAAAATTATCGATGTAAAGCATCATGCCAAGCATATCTTTCTGACGGAACCAGTCCGGATTTTTTTCTCTTTCAAGGTCACGGTTTTTAAGAGCGCGGCGGCGTGCTGTAAAATACTGATAGATCTGGTCACAGAGCTCTGCAAACATATCGTCATTGTGATAAAGCTCTGTGTACAGCCAGCGGAGCTCGTCGTGATGATGATTTAAACGTTCCTGAAAAATTTCCTGATCTTTTTTCATGATTTCCTCCCTGAGTTTATAGATGATATAAAATATTTATTTTTTCTCCGTAGTTTCTCTGCGGAAAAGGATTGGCTCAATCGTTTTATGCACCGGTTCTGATAATGGAGCGGGGATGCGTTTTTTCTGGGAATCCATCTGCTCCACAAGGATCTTCATAGCCTCCCGCGCAATACAGTTGATCTGCTGTCCGATAGTACTGATAGGAAAAACAGCCTGCTGGGAAACCGGTGAATTATCGAATCCCACAAGATAATAATCTTCCGGAAAACATCCATATTTTCGGATCAGAAGATTCAGAAGGATGTTTGCGTAGGTATCGTTGGAAACAAAGATTCCTTTTCGTTTCTCTTTATATTTGTCTTCGATAACAGCCAGGATCTTCTGCAGTTCTGCCTGTGTTTCTTCGTAGTTGTTTCCAAGATTCTGGATAAACATTTCCGAATCAAGATCATGTTCTCTACAGTAATCCTGAAATCCACGGATACGTCCGTAGGCAGGAGTTGTTTCCAAGGTAGGTGTGTTGATGTGCAGCATGATCTCACAATTATGTTCGTCCAGAAGTTTCATAGCCTGGAGAGCACCTGCGTAGTTATCGGTATTGACACTGGAAATAAACTGATCTTCACGCTCAATGGCAACCACTGGTATATGAAGGTCTGCAAGTTCTCTGGATGGAATGGTATGACTGAGAAGGATCAGCCCCTCGATCTTATAGGCCAGAAGTTCCTGAATATACTGGCGCTCGGTGTCTTCATTCTCATTTCCAATAAAAATAAGAAATTTATAACCATATTTCTCATAAGAGAGAAGGATCTGGTTCAAAATTTCGGAATAGTAATGCAGGTAAAGATTTGGGATGATGATTCCCACGAATTCTGTTTTTCCATTGGCAAGAATCCGGGCAACTTTATTCTCCTGGTAATTCAGTTTCACCAGGGCGTCGGAAATGATCTTCTGGTTTTCTACAGTAAGAGAATCCGGGTTGTTAAAATATCGTGAAATCGTTGTTTTTGAAAAATTGGTAAATCTGGCAATGTCACTGAAGGTGACGTTCTGTTTCTTTCCCATAATAAGTCTCTTTTCTGAAATGCTGTAAATGAAAAGCGGATCTCTCACTTCCGCCTTAAGTTTAATTTCTAATCTACAGTATAACAA
>CAVEKJ010000119.1:0-6143 GCA_963616205.1 Prevotella sp. | reverse complement strand
GAAGCGGACTGTATTTATGCAGGTATCATGATCGATACCAATAACTTTACAACAAGGGCAGGTGTGCGTACCTTTGAGGCGGCAGCATTCCTGCGCAGATGCGGAGCGGATGTGACACGTGTCCGCAAGATGCTCCGTGACAATATCGACTCCTATAAAGCAAGAGCAGAAGCAGTTCGCACTGCGGAGATCTACCGGGATTATTTTGCCATTGCAAGATGCCCAAGTGAAGGTCTGGAAAGTCCTACCGTAGTAGGTGCTCAGGCGGCCAATGAGCTTCTCAATATTGCCGGAGTCAAAGCATCTTTTGTTCTTACCAGCTATAATAATGAGGTTTACATCAGTGCCAGAGCCATCGACGAAGTAAATGTACAGGTTATGATGGAACGGATGGGCGGCGGCGGACATCTCAATATCGCCGGTGCGCAGGTAAAAGACACCATGGATGAGACCGAGAGAATGCTGAAAGAAATCATAGACCAGTTATATCAGGAAGGGGACAAATAGAAATGAAAGTAATTCTTCTGGAAGATGTAAAATCCCTGGGAAAAAAGGGACAGATCGTAAATGTAAGTGATGGATATGCAAGAAACATGATCTTACCAAAGAAGCTTGGTGTTGAGGCGACTTCCAAGAACCTCAATGACCTGAAACTCCGCAAAGCAAATGAGGAAAAGGTCGCACAGGAGAACCTGGATGCAGCCAAAGCATTTGCTGAGGAACTTTCCACAAAGGAGATCATCCTTACTCTGAAAGTAGGCGAAGGTGGAAGAACATTCGGTTCTGTATCCTCCAAGGAAATCTCAGAAGCAGCCAAGAAACAGCTGAACCTGGATATCGATAAGAAAAAACTCCAGCTGGAAAATCCGATCCGTAATTTAGGTGTTACCAACGTCCCGGTAAAACTTCATCCGAAGGTAACCGGAAGTCTTAAGGTTTGGGTAAAAGAGGCGTAATCAATGGAAGAAGCACTGATCAAGAGGATTCTGCCTCACAGTATTGAGGCAGAGCAGTCAGTGATCGGCTCCATGATCCTGGATCGTGATGCGATCCTGGTGGCTTCCGAGATCCTGACCAGTGATGATTTTTATCAGAAACAGTATGGCATTATTTTTGATGCCATGGTAGAACTTTGTAACGAAGGAAAGCCGGTAGACCTGATCACCCTGCAGAACCGTCTTAAAGAAAAAGAACTTCCGCCGGATATCAGCAGTATGGAATACGTCCGTGATCTGATCGCGGCAGTACCTACTTCTGCCAATGTGAAATATTATGCCAATATCGTAAGCGAGAAGGCAGTTCTCCGCCGTCTGATACGGACTACGGAGGAAGTTGCCAATGCCTGTTATCTGGAAAAGGACAGCACGGAAACCATTCTGGAAGAATCCGAAAAAAAACTGTTCAACATTCTCCAGAGAACCAATGGCAGTGATTATGTACCGATCCAGCAGGTGGTATTAAACGCTGTCAGCAACATTGAGAAGGCCTCTAAATTGAAAGGTTCTGTTACCGGAATCCCTACCGGATTTGTAGATCTGGATTATAAAACTTCCGGTATGCATGCGTCTGACCTTGTGCTGATCGCAGCCAGGCCTTCCATGGGAAAGACGGCTTTTGTACTGAATATCGCCCAGTATATGGCGTTTCGTAAAGATGTGACCGTGGCAATCTTCAGCCTGGAGATGTCCAAGGAACAGCTGGTAAACCGTCTTCTTGCCATGGAGTCCCATGTGGATTCTCAGAATCTCCGTACCGGAAATCTGAAAGACGAGGACTGGACAAAGCTGGTGGAAGGCGCGGATATTATCGGTGGTTCCAACCTTATCATCGACGATACACCTGGAATCTCCATTGCGGAACTTCGTTCCAAATGCAGGAAATATAAGTTGGAGCATAACCTGGGAATCATCATGATCGATTATCTTCAGCTGATGAGTGGAAGCGGTAAATCCGATTCCAGACAGCAGGAGATTTCCGATATCTCAAGATCTTTGAAAGCTCTGGCCAGAGAGATCGATGTGCCGGTGATTGCGTTATCCCAGCTCAGCCGAGCCGTAGAACAAAGACCAGATCACAGGCCAATGCTCTCCGACCTCCGAGAATCCGGAGCCATCGAGCAGGATGCGGATGTGGTTATGTTCATTTACCGAGATGATTATTATCATAAAGACACCGAGAAGAAAGACATTGCAGAGATCATCATAGCCAAACAGAGAAACGGCCCCATCGGAACCGTAGAATTAGTATGGCTGCCAAGGTATACGCAGTTTGTAAACATGAAAAAGTAGAGCCGTGCAGGCTCGAAAAAATGAAAGGCCCGTAGGATGAACACTTGTATTTAGCCTACGGGCCTTTTGTTTTTTTTGAGACTATAGGGCGAAGCCCCACATCGAGCGGCCGCAGGACGCGAGATGTGCAGCACGGCGGAGTTCCGTGTGTTAATAAATTTGTATAATAAGTCACATCCAGTAAAATTATGTCAACCGATTATCCTTGCCATCCTGCCTTCTTATGAGCTATACTAGAAACAGCAACAGTGAATCTCTACACAAGGGGGCGTTCACGATGGAAAAGAGATATACGGTGAGACAGGCTGTGACTCTGACTGGGGTAAAATCCTATGTCTTACGTTACTGGGAGGAAGAGCTGGATCTTCGGATCGGGCGCAATGAACTGGGCCATCGCTTTTATACACCTTTTGATATCCAGCTTTTTCTCAAAATAAATGAGCTGAAAAACAAAGGACTTCAGCTGAAGGCGATCCGTGCATTGATCCCGCAGGAAGCAAGAAGGACAGATGCATCGGATCTTGCGGAATCTGATATTAAGATCCTGGAGGGAGAAGCTGTTGAGCTTGAGGATATTCCAATGGAAAAATCCGGATCTGAAAAAGAGTTCATGGAAAAAGAAGAAGTCAGAAGTACGGAAGAATCCGGAGTCGATAACAACAAGATCCTCGAATTTCAGGAAATTCTGGAACGTCTGATCCAGGAGGAAATGCGACGAAAAAAAGAGGGCGAATACAGATGCCGTTCTTTAGATGAAGCGATCCGCAGACAGCAGCAGGCAAGAAGAGAAGCGGCAGCCGCCTGTGATGGAAAAAAGAATAAGAAAAACAGAAAAGGCTGCCGGTAAACCGGCAGCCTCATTCATTACAGTAGCTTATCAGCTAATGGTGCATTACTCAGCAGAGATAGCACCAACTGGACAGGCCTCAGCGCATGTTCCACAGTCAACGCAAGCGTCTGCATCGATCATGTAATGCTCATCTCCCTGAGAAATAGCCTCGTTCGGGCACTCACCCTCGCATGTTCCACAGCTAACGCACTCGTCAGAAATTACATATGCCATAATTGATATCCTCCTTTAAAATGGTGTATTGTATATATCCCCTACCAGGGATTCTATTCCCATTCTAATATATCTGTACAAAGAATACAAGTACAAATTTATAAACAAAAATGAAAATCCACAACCCGTTGATTCTGCTTGGGATTCGTATTATAATAGCAGAACGGAATGCAGACATTTCGATAAAAAAGCAAAGGAGAATATGATCATGGCAAAAGTTACAAAGAGCATGCTGATCGGAGAACTGCTCACTGTAGACCCGAATATCGCACCAATCCTGATGAGAGCAGGAATGCATTGCCTGGGATGCCCGTCTTCACAGATGGAATCTCTGGAAGAAGCAGCAATGGTACATGGTCTGGATGCAGATGTCCTTGTAGCTCAGATCAATGATTTTCTTGGAGAGTAACAAACAGGAAATTTTTTACTGAAACAAAAGAACCGCCGCCGGAAAATGCAGATCATCTGGATCACATTCCGGCAGCGGTTTATTTGTATGAAGAATGATCGTTCGGTCAGATCTCGAGAAGTTTCTGGAGAGCATTATCGGCGATCAGGGTGCCATGTTCCCGGAGATAGGCTTCGCCAGCAGGAGTAAATGCGCGGCCAACACCATATTCTGAAAGAATATTGCAGACTTTGTTGAATTCTTCCGGTGTGCAGTCAGACTGATGAAGTACCAGCTGATAAACACCATCTTCACCCTCGCGGTAGAGGGTATTATCTCCCGTAAAGAAACCATTCATACCATGAGAAGCAGCGATAACATCGTCCAGTCCCGGGAAAGAGTACAGGCGGATAAGCCGTACAGAATTTTCGGCCGGCTGTGGAGTATCCGGAGTCTCTGTTGTCTGTGGAGCAGAAGTTTCTGGCTTCTTTTCTTCCGGTTTCTGTGAAAGATTCTTAAGTTTTGATTCACAGAGTTTCTGGAAAATATCGATAATATTATCGGCACCATCGATCTCAACAGTATCGGAAGGCTTATTGCCCTTAAACGGAGCAAATTTGGAAAAACGTGTATCCAGTTCTTCCGGATCTTCTACTTTGGTGATGATGAGGATGATACTCTCGGCATTTACAGGAATAGCCTCGATCATCAGCGGAATATTGTCTGCTTCAAAACCAAACTGTATCTGGGCCTGCTGCATCATATCCCGAAAGAGACGTTTGGCTTTCTCTGTACCGTAGGCAAGTTCGCTGATACGGATCTGATGACTGTCCAGATCTTCTTTCGTCAGAGTGCAACGGATCTGATTTTCGTTGATTTTTTCTATTTTCATATGATCACATCCTATAGTCAAATAAATTTAATCTTTTACATACTGTATTATATAACAGCTGTACACAAGATGTAAAGATGCAGAAGCAGGAGAAAAAAAGAAAATTTACGATTCACTTATAAAAGACTTGCATCTGAAAAGAAATCAGGTATAATAAAAACAGAAAAACTGTCTGTTCCCGGAACAATAGGACAGTAACGATAGCTTAAAGTCATACTTTTTCTGAAGATAAGAATTCTGTGTAAATTTCATCGGCGAGTCTGCCGGGACACAGATCAAGAATTTCCCCCCTTTTATTATTTACTTTATTTTATGTATCATTATAACAGGGACAGTGCAGTTTTTCATGAACCATTGCTGGTGTTTTCTGAAAATCCAATCAGGAAAGGAGGTCGGGATACGGCAAATATATCACAGGAAAAAAAGAAATCCACAAAATCTCTCCGCAGGGAACTGAAGCTGTATCGTGAGAAGGGAGTCTCTCTTTATCTCGATGGAGCACCAAGTACTCCGAAAAAAATCGCAAAAGCCTGTCAGATTGCGGAAGACGGAGTCTATATGCGGGATTATACGGAAGATGAGGAAGGCCATATCGCCTGTGTAAGCTTTGATCTTATTCGAAAAAAGTGATCTTACATAAGAAAAAACGGTTCCCCGGATAACGACCACCCCTGAACTCATACATACCATACGGGGAACCGAAATTCTAAAGAAATTGTGAAAAATTATTAAAAGAAGATTTTTATAACGAATAGCAGACAAAATATGTTATAATAAAACAAATTATGACATTTTATACCGAAAGGAAAAAAACAATGATAAAAAAACATATGCCGGTCCTGATAGTATGCCTGCTGATCGTGCTGGTCGCTCTTGCCGGAGGGGCTGTTTACGGGATCAATAAACTGATTCCAAGCAGGAAGCAGATGGATCTGACAGAATATTATGGTCAGAATGCAGATGGTGAGGCGGCTTTGATACTTGGAACTGAGAAACTGGAAGAGAAAGCACTGATCTCAGGGGAGGATGTTTATCTCCCGCTGGATGTAGTGAACGGATATCTGAATCAGAGATATTACTGGGACAGTGAAAACAAGAAGATCCTGTATGCAACGCCTTCCAGCCTGAATGAGGAAGTGGCTTCGGATCAGGCAGACGGAAACGTGTGGCTGAAAGATGATACCGTATATCTGAAGCTTGACTATGTAAAAATGTATACAGATATCGATTCTTATATAGAAAAAGATCCTGCAAGAGTAGCGATACAGTATAAATTTACCAATGTAGATACCGTAACTGTAAAAAAAGATACGGTGATCCGTTACAGGGGCGGGATCAAGGCACCGATCCTTACAAAGGTTGCTAAGAACACGGTTCTCCGTCTGATGAATGAAGGAGAAGACTGGGATCAGGTGGCAACCGATGACGGTTATATCGGTTACATTCAGAAGAAAAGGGTAAGTGCAGCGGGTACTACAGATTATGAGAGGGATTTTAAGGCAGAATCCTATA
>CAVEKJ010000118.1:0-6178 GCA_963616205.1 Prevotella sp. | reverse complement strand
TAGGACATATCAGATATACCATTTACAGTAATATCATAAGGCTTTTTCTTTTTTTTTACTTATAGATACTTATAGCTTTTATAAAGTAAATGAACGGATGGAACTGCTTGAAAACAGAATAGAAGAGAAAAGGAGAAAATTATGATCAGAAAATATCCAAACTTATGCAAACCGATTCAGATTGGCCGTGTAACATTTCGAAACCGTATGTTTTCTGCCCCAATGGGAGGAACAGACATTACAAATGACGGATGCATTGGCCCGAAATCTACTGCTTTTTATGAACTGAGAGGAAAAGGCGGCGCAGGTGCCGTTACGGTCAGTGAGTGTATGGTACACCCGAAAACAGACGGTTCCCATGCTTATCATCTTGATACATCTATATTGAATTCCCTGGCATCTGCAACTTACACCGCAGATGCGATCCGCCGTCACGGTGCGATCCCAAGCATTGAACTTTCCCATTCCGGAATGTATGCAGGAACTTACATGACAGATAAATCCAGACAAAAATCCATGAACCAGTGGGGAACGTCTGACACCGTCCGTCCAGATGGCGTGGAGGTAAAAGCCCTCACAAAAGAGCTGATCGACGAGATCGTGGCTTCCTATAAAGAGACTGCATCCCTGGCAAAAAGAGCAGGTTTTGAGATGATCATGGTTCACGGAGGACATGGATGGATGATCAACCAGTTCCTTTCTCCGTATTTTAACAAGCGTACAGATGAGTATGGCGGAAGCCTTGAAAACCGCTGCCGTTTTGCAATGGAAGTTCTGAAGGCTGTCCGTGAAGGTGTGGGCCCTGGATTCCCGATCGAGTTCCGTATGAGCGGTTCAGAACTTTTTGAGGGTGGTTACACACTGGAAGACGGTGTGGAGATTGCAAAAGTTCTGGAGCCGTACATTGACCTGCTTCACGTTTCAGCAGGAACCTATCAGAGAGGCTTTGGCGACACACATCCATCCATGTTCAAAGAGCACGGCTGTAACGTTTACCTTGCTGCTGAGATCAAAAAACATGTTTCCATTCCGGTTGCCACCATCGGCGGATTGAACGATCCTGCACAGATGGAGCAGATCATCGCAGAGGGAAAGGCAGATATCGTTTACATGGCAAGAGCTCTTCTTGCAGATCCGTTCCTTCCGAGAAAAGTTATGGAAAACAGAGACGAAGAGATTGTAAAGTGTTTGAGATGCTTTACCTGTATGGCAGAGAGAGCGGCAACTTCCACAAGAAGATGTACCGTCAATCCACTGATCGGCCGTGAGATGGAAGGCGATGAAGTGCAGCCGGCACTGGTTAAGAAAAAAGTTCTCGTAGCAGGCGGCGGTCCTGGCGGTCTGTATGCAGCTTACACAGCAGCAAGAAGAGGCCATCAGGTCATCCTCTGCGAAAAAGAAGATACTCTGGGCGGAATCCTGAAAAGCGAGCAGGCTCTTCCATTTAAACATGAGATGTATGAGCTTGCGGGAACCTATGAGCTTCTGGCAAGAAAAGCAGGCGTAGAGATCCGCACCTCCACTCCGGTGACAAAAGAATATGCGGAAAAAGAAAATGCAGATGCACTGATTATCGCGGCAGGTTCCAGACCACTGGTACCTCCAATCCCGGGACTGAACGGAGAAAATGTAGTGATCGTAAACAACTACTATAAAGAGAAAGAAAAAGTAGGAGATGAGGTTGTTGTCTTCGGCGGCGGTCTTGCAGGATGTGAGTGTGCCATCCACCTTGGAATGGAAGGAAAGAAAGTCCGCATTGTGGAGATGCGAGATGTTCTTGCACCGGATGCCAATGTAAGACACAGACCCCTTCTTCTGAAAGAAATCGACAAATACGCAGAAGTTTATACTGGATACAAGGGTCTTGAGGTAACTGCAGAGGGTGTATGGTGTGAGGATAAAGAGGGCAAAAAAGTTCTGGTTCCTGGAAGCACCATTATCTGTGCCCTGGGTCAGAGATCCAGAACCGATATTGTGGATGAACTTCGTGACTGCGCTCCATATGTGGCAGTGATCGGTGACGCAAGCAGAGTTTCTACCATCACCAATGCGGTATACTGGGGATACCATGCAGCACTGGATATCTGATATCTTCTGGATGGTGTACCAATTCCTTACCTGAAACGGCAGTAAAAAATCATAATAGCTCAAATAATAAAGAAACTTCCGGGAGTATTTATCTAACTCTCGGAAGTTTTATTGTTTACTCAAACAGTTACTTAGCAGTTTATTTCCGCATATTCTCCCGCACCTTCGTAGGCGTGCATCCGAAATGTTCCTGGAACATTCTGCGGAACAGTTTATAATTGGTAAATCCATGCCGTTCCAGGATCACATGAACGGGATCTTTCGTATTGATCAGATCTTTATAAATAAAAGAAAGTCTGTACTCATTCTGATATTCCAGAAATGTAACTCCCATCTTTTTCTTGAAAAAACGACAGAAATATCCGGTTTGAAGATAAGCTACACCTGCAATTTCATCCAGGGAAATGGGCCTCTTATAATTCTCAGAAATATAATTCAACACAAGATTTAATCTGTCCAGATCTTTTTTCTGCTGGCTTAGATCACTTTGAAAAACTTTCACACGGAAATTATGGTACAGCTGGAACAGAAGTTCAAAGATCAGACTGTTAAAGCGCAGGATAAAACCATCTGGCCGGATATCATCGATGATCTGCATCTGTTCCAGTGTAGTTTTCAGCATCTCCAGTTTTGTCTTTTTTACCGGATCTTTTGTCTGATAGTCCCAGAAAAATACAAATTGCTGGACATCCGGGATATATTTTTCCATGAAATCCAGTGGAATCTGAAGAACAATGGCTTTATTTGGAACTGTACATTTCGTGGAATGGATCACATTGGCATTGACCAGGAAGCAATCTCCCGGAGAAAGAGTATAGTTGGAAGATTCCACAGTGACATCAAGAAATCCTTCCTGTATATATATGATTTCCACCGCTCTGTGCCAGTGGGATGGAATATAACTTCCATTATCTGTGGAAGAAAAAAATTTAACATTTGTGATACCCGAATAATCTATGATCTCATAAGAAATTCCTTTTTTATCCATATAACCCTCCCATAAAAGAGAATATCGACCTATATATTAGAGCTTTTTTGACCTAATCCAGACCGGATCATTATGATAATATAATACCATAAAACAAAGCTCCATGGCCATGGAAAAGCGAAAGAAAAAAATAGGGAGAGGTAAAAAATATGAATCAAAAGAGCAAATTGACCTTTGGAAAAATATTTGAGCGTTTTTCTTATGGATGTGGTGACTTTGGCTGTAACATCATCTACACGGCAATGTCTGCATTCCTTTTGTTCTACTACACAGACTATGCGAATGTCAGCGCAATGGCAGTTGGAACCATTATGATGGTATCCAGGATCTTCGATGGTGTCAGTGACATTATCATGGGTGTAATTGTTGACAGAACAAAATCCAGATATGGTAAAGCAAGGCCCTGGATCTTACGTATGTGTATTCCATTTGCAGTATCCGGAATCCTTCTGTTTTCTGTTCCTGCATCCTGGGCTTCCACACCGAAACTTGTCTATGTGTTCATTACATACAACCTTGTTTCCACAGTGATCTATACAGCCATCAACGTGCCATATTCCGCACTGAATGCGCTGATGACGCAGGATCCATATGAAAGATCTGTTTTAAGTATTTTCCGAAATCTTCTGGCAACAGCCGGAACACTGACTATCAACACCTTTACACTTCCGCTGGTAGAGCATTTTGGGAACAATGCATCTGCCTGGACAAAGACATTCGTAGTATTCGGTTTCGTAGCAGTTGTGGCATTTTTATTCACTTTCTTCGGAACAAAAGAGCGTGTGCGTGCAGCAGAAAACGAGGGAGAGGTACAGGCAGAAGATGTACCGTTTGTAACTGGTATCAAAGCACTTTTTAAGAACAAATACTGGATCATGATGACAGGTATGCTGGCACTTTTCTTCCTGATGTATTCTGTCAACGGAGGAGCAACCGTATACTATGCAAAAGATATCCTGGGTGACAAAAACCTGGTAAGTACCATCGACGGAATCTTTAATATTGTACAGATCTGTGGCATGTTCTTCATTGCCATGCTGGTAAAAAGATTTGGAAAGAGAAACGTATTTGCACTTGGCCTTGTTCTGGATATCATCGGAATGCTGGTATTAAATTTCTCAGGCGGCTCCATGGCAATTATCGTTGTTTCCAGTGTGATCCGTGGAATCGGTAATGCCTGTGGTGGTGCTACCATGTGGGCGATGGTTTCTGATACCATTGATTATGGCGAGTGGAAAACCGGCTACCGTACAGAAGGACTTGTAAACAGCGCCTGCAGCTTCGGATATAAGATCGGTAACGGAATTGGTTCCGCACTTCTTGGTCTGATCCTTGAGATTGGAGGATATGTGGGAACTGCAGCAGTACAGACAGAATCTGCACTGACATCCATCAAGATCTGCTTTGTATGGATTCCCATCGTTGTTTATGCCTGTGGCCTTGTAATTATGAAATTCTATCATCTGGATAAAGAATTCGATGGAATCATTGCAGATTTAAAGGCTCGTGCACAGAAATAAAAAGTGTAAGATAAGACCGGATCTGGCAGGAATAACAGAAACTGTTGTCAGATCCGGCACGCAGGATGCAGATTAATCGTTTGTCAGGAAAGGAGATTAAAGAGAGTGAACATAAAAGGCGTAAATCTTGGAAACTGGCTGGTACTGGAAAAATGGATGAGCCCGGCATTATTTGAGGGAACCACAGCAGAAGATGAATATTATCTTCCAACACAGCTTTCCCCGGAGGTATATGAGGCAAGGATAAAGATCCATCGTTCGGAATACATCACAGAGCGTGATTTTGTTACCATAAAAAGAATGGGAATGGATTCCGTCCGGATCCCGGTACCGTATTTTAGCTTCGGTGACCGGAAACCGTTTATCGGTTGCATCGAAGAGCTGGATAAAGCTTTCAACTGGGCGGAAAAATATGGACTTACCATTCTCATTGATCTCCATACAGTACCGTTAAGCCAGAACGGTTTTGACAACGGCGGCATCAGCGGCGTGTGCAAATGGGCACAGAATCCGGAGGAAGTGGAGTTTGCCTTAAGTGTTCTGGAACGTCTGGCAAAGAGATACGGAAACAGAAAAGGCCTGTTTGGAATCCAGCCGTTAAATGAGCCGATCACGGAAAACATGTGGGAGACCATGGATATCCAGAACCGCTATGCACCGGCAGATCCGGAGATGGCAAAAGGCTCCACACCCATCACCATGAAATTCCTGCGGCAGTTTTACCTGGATGCATATGACCGTATCGGTGCTTATATGCCAAAAGAGAAATATTTTGTGATCCACGACGGTTTTGAACTGATGGCATGGAAGGATTTTATGCAGGAAGAAAAATATTCCAATGTGATTCTGGATACCCACCAGTATCTTATGGTCGCAGAGGCAAGAGGATGCAGCCAGACCATTGAAGGATACTTAAAATATATCAAAGAAGAGCTGGAACCACAGATCACAGAGATGGAAAAATATTTCCCGGTGATCTGCGGCGAGTGGTGCCTGTTCAATTCCCTTGCCTGCGGATGTGACACAAAAGGCGGACAGAGCGTTCTCAACGGCGTAGAGGGAAGCCAGCAGGAAAGCCTTTCACTGGAAGAGAAAAAAGAAATCTATGAGACACTGGCAAAAGCACAGCTGGAACTCTGGGAAAAAGGCAGCGGATATTTTTACTGGAGCTATAAGCTTCTTACTGATACGGTAAATACTCCTGGCTGGATCGGATGGGACAGCTGGGATCTTGGAAGATGTTATGATTTTGGCTGGTTTCCAGCTGATAAAGGAGGACACTGAAATGATAATTAATCCAATACTTTCGGGCTTTAATCCGGACCCGTGCATTTGCAGAAAAGGCGACGATTACTATATGGCAGTTTCCACATTTGAGTGGTTTCCGGGAATCCCGGTCTACCATTCCAGAGACCTGAAAAACTGGGAACTGTATACCCACGTAATTACAGACGATGAAAAAGTAGACTTAAAGAAACTTCCAAGTGCAAAAGGAATCTGGGCTCCCTGCCTGACCTACTGTGAGGAAGAGGATATGTTCTATGTTGTCTATGGAGTGATGAATTCCATGAACGCCAGATAC
>CAVEKJ010000117.1:0-6198 GCA_963616205.1 Prevotella sp. | reverse complement strand
CCACAGGCCGGATACTTTTTCCCGTGGATAACCAGAAACCGGACTGATCTCCCGTTTACTCTAGCGGCTCTGCCAGTTTCGCCAGCTCACCCGCAAACTTCATCAGCTCTTCGATCAGTCTTCCCTGTGGGGTCAGGATAAACTTCGGCTCCTGATCCGCCTTAAACTGCAGGCCTCTCCGGTACTGTGCCAGGATAGCCGGAATTCCCGCAGGGTCAAGCTTCGCCTTTTCGTAAAGAGTGATCTGCACATCTTTTCCAAACTGCTTGATCTCTGTCACATAACCCTGATGAGCCAGAGCCTTCAGCCTTGCGATGGCGAGAAGGTTCAACACAGCCTTCGTCGGCTCTCCAAAACGGTCGATCAGCTCTTCCAGCATATCGTCATACTCCTGCTGGCTCTCAATGCCTGCGATACGTTTATAGATATCCAGCTTCTGAAACTCATTGCTGATATAGGAATCCGGGATAAACGCATCAATATTCAGGTCAATGGTCGTCTCAAAATCATCCATGGTCTGGATTCCTTTTGCCTCCTTGACAGCTTCACTGAGCATTTTGCAGTAAAGGTCATAGCCCACTGCGTTCATATGCCCATGCTGCTGGGCACCAAGGAGATTTCCGGCTCCACGAAGTTCCAGATCCTTCATGGCAATCTTAAATCCGCTTCCAAGATCCGAATATTCCCGCATGGCACTGAGACGTTTCTCCGCCGTTTCCTGAAGCATCTTGTTCTTCGTATACATCAGGAACGCATAGGCAGTCCGGTTGGAACGACCAACACGTCCACGGAGCTGATACAGCTGGGAAAGGCCATATCGATCGGAATCATGGATGATCATAGTATTTACATTGGAAATATCCAGACCAGTCTCAATAATGGTGGTGGAAACCAGCACATCCACGTCTCCGTTGATAAAATCATACATTACCTGCTCCAGCTCCCGCTGGCTCATCTGACCATGGGCAAAATCTACCCTGGCTTCCGGCACAAGTTTGGATATGCGAAGGGCCACCTCGGCAATGTCATTGACACGGTTGTACACATAGTAAACCTGGCCCCCGCGGCGAAGCTCCCTGCGGATGGCCTCACGGACAGTTTCCTCATCATACTCCATCACATACGTCTGGATCGGCACACGATCCATAGGCGGCTCTTCCAGAACACTCATGTCACGGATGCCGATGAGACTCATATGAAGGGTTCTCGGGATCGGTGTTGCCGTCAGTGTCAGCACATCTACGTCTTTTTTCATCTGCTTGATCTTCTCTTTGTGGGTAACGCCAAAACGCTGTTCCTCATCAATGATCAGAAGTCCCAGATTTTTGAATTCCACATCTTTGGAAAGAACCCTGTGAGTACCGATCACAATATCAACCTGGCCCTTTTTGATCCCTTCGATGGTCTTTTTCTGCTGGGCTGAAGTACGGAACCTGCAAAGAAGATCTACCTTCACCGGAAACTCCTTCATACGCTGTACAAAGGTATTGTAGTGCTGCTGGGCAAGGATCGTGGTAGGAACCAGATAAACCACCTGCCGGCTCTCCTGTACTGCCTTAAACGCAGCACGCAAAGCCACCTCTGTTTTTCCATAACCTACGTCTCCGCACACAAGGCGGTCCATGATCTTGGTGCTTTCCATATCTCTCTTGGTATCTTCAATGGCAGCCAGCTGATCCTCTGTCTCCTCATAAGGGAACATTTCCTCAAATTCTCTCTGCCAGACTGTATCCGGGCCACAGACATAACCCTCTTTTTCCTGGCGGACTGCATAGAGCTCCACCAGCTCTTTGGCGATATTTTTGACTGCACCCTTAACACGGCTCTTGGTCTTATTCCACTCCTGGCCGCCAAGTTTGTTCAGCTTGGGCGTTTTTGCATTTTCGGAAGATCCGGAATATTTCTGCAGCGCATCCAGCTGGGTCGCCAGGATGTAGAGATTGCTGCCACCACGGTATTCGATCTTGATATAGTCTTTTACAACACGGTCTACTTCAACTTTTTCAATTCCACGATAAATTCCAAGTCCGTGTTTTTCGTGGACAACAAGATCCCCGATGGAAAGCTCCGCAAAATCCTGGATACGGTTTCCGCTGTACTTTTTCTTTTTTTTGCGCTTCTTCTGCTCTTTGCCAAAAATGTCTGTTTCTGTCATCACCGCAAATTTGATCAGCGGATACTGGAAACCACGACGTGCATGGCCATAGACCACCATGATCTCGCCAGGACTGATGATACGGTCTGTATCCTGGCTGTAAAAAGCATTCAGGCCTTCCTCTGAGAGATCTTTTGCCAGGCGCTCTGCCCTTGTCCTGGAACCGGAAAGCAGCGCAATCCGGTACCCCTGGCTTTTATACTGGAGGAGATCTTTTACCAGAAGTTCAAAGCTGCTGTTGTAAGAATCCACAGACTTCACCGTGAGATCAAATTCCTCATTGATCTTCCAGCCGGAACGTCTGGGCGAAAGTGCGGAAACTGCCACACAGTTTCGTTTATTCAGTTTTTTCTGCACTTCCTGGAATCCGCAGAGCCACTGCTCCGGAAGGTTCGCCTCGCCTTTTTCCTCCCTGTGCATACGGCTCTGACGGTACTCTTCCTCCGCACCTTCGCCGTTTTCTGCCAGATGGTTCAGCTCATCCAGAAACAGCAGCGTTTTTTCTTCCGGAAAATAATCCAGGAAAGATACCATATCTTCGCCATCCATCTTTTCTGTAGCCGGATAGATGGTGATCTCCTCTATATTTTCCAGAGATCTCTGACTTTCCGCATCAAAACTCCGGATGGAATCGATCTCATCATCCCAGAGCTCAATTCGCCATGGATTCTCCTCCGTCAGCGGATAGATATCAATGATCCCTCCCCGCACGGAAAACTGTCCCGGAAGCTCCACCTGGCCAACACGCTCATATCCAAGCTCCACCAGATCCGCTTTCAGCTGATCCAGATCGATCACACTGTCACTTTTAAAATGAAGAAGACTGCTTTTGATCTTTTCCAGAGGCATCAAAAAATCCATACATCCGTCTATGCTGGTAACCACCGTCACTTCTTCCTGTTCCAGAAGTGCACGAATCACCCGCATCCGCTGCCGGATCAGAAGATTTCCGTGGATATCCGCCTGAAAAAACAGAAGATCTTTTGCCGGATAAAAATATACATTTTTGTCATAGATTTCCTTTGCGTTACGCTCATCGTCCGCAAGAATCAGATGATATGGAAAAAGCCCGGAAAGTCCATACATCAGATGGACTTTCTGGGACTCCATACATCCGGAAACATTAAGAATTCCGCGGTTTGCGCCACAGCGCTTTTTTATTTCGTCAAACTCTGCAAGACCTTGCAGAGGCTGCAAAAATGCTTCCATACAAACCTCAATTCTTAGGCTTTTTCCTGTTATACTTATTCATTGCCGCATCCACGCCTTCAGACAGGATCATCTCCACAGCCTCTGCCGCGTCATTGATTCCTTCGTCCACAAGCTTACGGCCACTGTCCGAAAAATGACCCAGCACAAAATCTGCCAGATCCCAGTCTTTCGGTTTCGCACCAACGCCAACACGGATACGGATAAATTTCTCAGTTCCAAGACGGCGGATAATGTCCTTGATACCGTTATGTCCGCCGGCACTGCCCTTCTTGCGGATACGAAGCTGTCCCGGTTCCAGATCGATATCATCGTAGATCACGATTAGCTCCGTCTCCGGATCGATCTTGAAATAACTGGACATTTCCTGGATCGGACCGCCGCTTAAATTCATATAGGAAAGCGGTTTCATCAGGATGGCTTTTTCGCCGCCGATGATACTTTTTCCATACATGGCATTAAATTTTACGCCGCCCTGTGGGATATTATGCTTCTCCACCAGACAGTCAATAGTGTCAAATCCCATGTTGTGGCGTGTCGCCTCATACTGCTTTCCCGGGTTTCCCAAACCTGCAATTAAATACATAAAAACTCCTCAGTTAATTGAAATATACCATCTCGTCAGCAAGAGGCTCGCACACTTCCACATGCTCTGCGTAAAGCACGATGCCTTCTCCCTGATATTCCATTCTCTTCTCAAAAGCAACCTTTGCGGTAACTTCTACCCACTGGCCTTCTGCGATCTTCGGGGCAAAAGCGCTCTTGCAGATATAACCCAGGAATGTGGTATCATCCGCACAGCATGTCATGGCTGTTCTTCCCGGAACAAAGAACTTGCTTCCCATTCCACGTGGTTTCAGGGCACGTGCTTTAAAATGAACAGTTTTTCCAACGTAACGTTCCGGATGATCCATGGAATCCACGAACCAGATACCATAATCCTCCGGAAGGATGTCGATCACCGGTGCATCAATGTCAAATGGCATCTCATCTTCAAAGAGATCGCCAAGCTCGCCTTCCTCATCCTCAAAGATGATCTCTGCACGCTGGTTTACAACCTTGATGCTTCTTCTGTAGGAAGGAAGCGGATCGTCCTCCTGACAGCGGTTAAAGATAACCATATCTGCATTGCGGACCATGTCCATAAAAAGGGACTTCATATTTGCCATGTAAACCTGGAAGGTGCTGGCATCCACACAGGTGATGTGCTGTTCCACTCCCCAGCCTGCCGGTTTTTCCATCTCTTCAAACTTACTTACCAGCCACATGCCATTGTACTCAATGATCACACGCTCCGGCTGATGCAGGATATCCATTGCCGCAAGTCTCTCCGGTGTCAGTTCTTCTTCGCTGTCGATGACTTCCACAACGGTGTTGCTCTTTTTCAGTGCTTCCTCATCGTACTCTTCCTCTCCTTCTTCGCAGAGGATCAGAAGTGTTTTTCCCTCAACCTGGAAATAATCCTGCTGCAGGGTAAAGCTCAGGAAAGAGGTCTTGCCACTTTCCAGAAAACCCGTGATCAGATAAATGGGAACTTTGATCTCTTCCATAAATTTATCCTGTAAGGTACTGTCCATTAATCCGGACAGTACCCGTTTCCTTTCTGTAATATAAAACCTTAAAAAGTTCTCTTATGTTCTGTTTTTATGCAATTCCGAAAAGTTCTTCCAGTGCATGCTCATCCAGTTTGGAACCGATCACGCACAGGCGTCCTGTGTACTCCGGTGCTCCTTCACGGATCTCGGTTTCTTCCGGAACCATATCAAAATAGATCCATGTTCCATCTTCTGCAGGAAGCATTCCTTTTGCGCGGAGGATAATACCATATTTGTCAGACTCGGAGAGTGCCTCCAGCATCTTCTCAAGACCCTCACGTGTGAATTTCTTAATGGTCTCACGTCCCCAGCTTGTGAAGACCTCATCTGCATGATGATGGTGATGGTCATGTCCACAACCACACTCGCCGTCGTGGTGATGGTGATGCTCGTGATCATGATCGTGGCCGCAGCCGCATTCTCCATCATGGTTGTGATGATGGTGCTCATGCTCCTCGTGATCATGGTCGTGGCCACAGCACTCTTCGTCATGGTGATGATGATGCTCGTGCTCCTCATGATCGTGGTTATGTCCGCAGCACTCTTCATCGTGGTCATGATGATGGTGCTCATGCTCTTCGTGATCATGGTCATGACCGCAGCCACACTCCTCATCATGATGGTGATGGTGCTCATGCTCTTCATGATCGTGATCATGTCCACATCCACACTCCTCATCATGATGGTGATGATGATGCTCATGCTCTTCCTCCAGCATCTCCTGCTCCAGGGATACCGGATGCTCCATAACCTCTACCAGTTTCTTTCCGTCAAGGTTCTCGATCGGAGTTGTGATGATGGCAGCATCTTTATTCAGGCTGCGGAGAAGCTCCAGAGACTCCTGAACTTTCTTCTCAGTTGCGATATCGGTACGGCTCATGATGATGGCACCTGCATACTGGATCTGGTTGTCAAAGAACTCACCGAAGTTCTTCATGTACATTTTGCATTTCTTTGCATCAACAACAGTTGTATAGCTGTTCAGTTTGATGTCAACCTCGTCCTGAACACCCTGTACTGCTTTGATAACATCAGAGAGTTTACCAACTCCGGATGGCTCGATGAGGATTCTGTCCGGGTTGTATTTGGTAACGACTTCTTTCAGGGAAGTTCCGAAATCACCCACCAGAGAGCAGCAGATGCATCCGGAATTCATCTCACGGATCTGGATTCCTGCCTCTTTCAGGAAACCACCATCAATACCGATCTCACCAAACTCGTTCTCAATCAGTACGACCT
>CAVEKJ010000116.1:0-6206 GCA_963616205.1 Prevotella sp. | reverse complement strand
GTTTTAAAGACACTTCCGCCATTTTGCAGGGATTATTTCCGGGCCATTGACGCAACGACTACAACTAAGACCCGGATTTCCTATGCATATGATATTCGTATATTTTTTCAGTTTTTACTGGATCAGAATCCAATGTTTAAAGACAAAACCATGTCCGATTTTACGGTTGATGTTCTGGACCAGATCAAGGCTGTTGATCTTGAGGAATATGAAGAATATTTGAAGGTTTATAAATCTGCGGACTCTTCCAAAACGGAAACAAACGGTGAACGTGGCGTTAAGCGTAAAATTTCTGCACTGCGCAGCTTTTATGCGTATTATTACAAACATGAAATGATCACCACCAATCCCTCTGTTCTGATCGATGTGCCGAAGATCCATGATAAAAGTATCATCCGTCTGGATACCGATGAAGTTGCCTTGCTTCTTGATTATATCGAACATTGTGGGGATACTCTGACCGGCCAGAAACGGATGTATTACGAAAAAACAAAGGACAGAGATCTTGCAATTGTAACTCTCCTTCTTGGAACGGGAATCCGTGTATCGGAATGTGTCGGACTGGATGTTGAAGATGTGGATTTTAAAAATAACGGAATCAAAGTTACCCGAAAAGGTGGAAATGAAATGGTTGTCTATTTTGGACCAGAAGTGGAAAAAGCACTCAAAAAATATCTGGAAGTCCGGGAAAATATCACTCCGCTGGCAGGTCATGAACACGCTCTCTTCTATTCTACCCAGCGTCGCCGAATCGGTGTTCAGGCGATTGAGAATCTGGTAAAAAAATATGCCAGAGAGATTACAACCACTAAGAAAATCACGCCTCATAAGCTTCGCAGCACCTATGGTACTGCCCTGTACCAGGAAACCGGCGATATTTACCTTGTGGCGGACGTTCTTGGGCATAAGGATGTCAATACTACCAAGAAGCATTATGCGGCCCTGGATGATGCCAGACGGCGTCAGGCGGCCAAGGCAGTACGTCTTCGCGAAGACTGATAAAGAGGCAGTTGGTTTACATAGTATGGATTATGCAGACCAACTGCCTCTTTTAAAGATATTGATGGTTAAAACAGATATTTATTTATCAAAATCCGTTTCAAATACACCTTCCGGAGTACGCATGGTAAGAACACCCAGATTAAACTCACTGTCCATAACAGTGATATGATATTCAAAGATCACATCATCATCAAACTTGGAAAGCAGTACATAACTTCCATTTTCTTTCCCATCGATCTGATCGCAGATGTCATCGTAAACTTCCTCACCGGAAATCTTTCGTGGGTATCCACTTGCCTTAATCTTCTCTTCGATTGCTTTATATAATTCTTCCATCTTTATCCATATCCTTTCTGAAATTATTTTGCTGATAAACCAGATATGTTTTTATCATACCAGATTTATCAGCAAAAATCAGCAAATATTTGGTTGTTTCCAATAAAGTTTCAGATAGAGATACGGGTTATAACTGGTATCCTACGAGGGATTTTATTTCTTTTCGTAAAGGAATTCTTCCGGCAGAGTTACTTTGAAATCTTTGGCAAGGGCACGGAAATCATTTGGTGTGATGGTCTGCAGTTTCTGTGGAGCCATGGATAAGATCTTAACCAGGATCTCTGCGGATTTTTCAACGGTATGAAGAAGTCCGAAAGTCAGGTCAAAATCCTCGCCTGAGCAGAACATTCCATGATGTGCCCAGATAACAACATCATATTTTTTCATCAGTTCGGCAGTTTTGATGGCGATTTCTCTTCCACCTGGAACCATCCATCCGATGACACCTACACCATCCGGAAATACTACCGGACACTCGGTTGCAGATTCCCAAAGTTCACGGGTGAATACTTTGTCATCCAGAGGAAGGACAAAGGTAAGTGCAATGGTATTGGTAGTATGTGCATGATAGATAACGCGATGTCTTCCGTTGGTAAGTTTTTTCTTTACTTCATGGTTCATAAGATGTGTCGGAAGCTCGCTGGTCGGGCGGCCGCCTTCCACAAGACCCCAGCGGATACGGTAGTTGGTTCCTGTCTCGTCAAGCTCTATGATCGCGAGACATACTTCCGGGTCAACGATAATGTTACGGAAGTATTTACCGCTTCCGGTTACCAGGAAAAATTCTCCTGCCAGTCCCGGAACTTCAACACCGATGGGAGTCCATTCTCCAGGGGCATTCAGACGTGGACGGATCATCTCCACTTCTTCTGCTTTCAGACGGTAACTTAAGTTTCCACCGTTTCTCTCATGCCATCCCTGCTGATAGCCATCATCTGCCATTTTGATAAAGCCCTGTACGAATTTAGATTCAAGAATTTTCATAATAATCTCCATTCCGCCGCCAAGCGGCGGCACAAATAGTAATGAAAGTGTTTCACAGCTATACTCTATGACTTACAATAGTATGCAAGAAGCTATACTACAAAGCACGGGGAGGTAAGTTGTAAAAACTTTCTCTGTTTTAGACAGCATAATAATCAGTGTAAGTTCTGCCTTTTCAAGCACAAATAAGTGGCATCATGAATCCGTACACTAAGAATTGTTTAAGCACTTCTGTTTAATGTGTGGCAGTTCAGTCAATGGCTTCTTATCATTTACGAAAGGAGTCTGACTATGAAAGTTACTTACCAAAATTGTTGTGGTGTCGATGTTCACAAATCTTTTCTCGTTGCCACAATTGTAAAAACCACCGGTGGCATTGAGCCTTCTTACCAAAAGAAACGTTTTTCCACCTTTAATAATTCAATTCTTGAATTCAAGCGATGGCTTCTCGACAATGACTGCCATGATGTCTGTATGGAATCCACTGGAAAATACTGGGTTCCTGTTTTCAATCTCCTAGAAGATGAAATCAATGTTGTCATTGCCAATCCTAAATGGGTAAAGGCTGTGAAAGGCAACAAAGATGATACCAAAGATTCTAAATGGATTGGGGATCTGTTCCGTCTCGGACTTGTCAAAGGCAGCTATATCCCTTGTAAAATAGTCCGTATTCTCAGGGAATACACTCGCTACCGTTACAAGCTTGTTTCCTGCCGTTCAAGTGAAAAGAATAGATATCAGAATGCTCTTACTGTTTGTAATGTTGCATTAGATTCTGTTGTTTCCGATATCTTTGGGAAGTCATCCACATCCATTATCGACTATCTGCTTGAACAATCGGGTACATCCATTAACCACGAAGAAATCGCATCTAAGCTTCTTCGGAAACTCAAATCCAAAGAAGATGCTGTTATACAATCCGTCGAAGGATACCAGATGACTGATACCCAAAAATACCGTATGCGCCTTGTCCGCACACATATGGATTATATCACAGCCGAAATCAATGATGTTGATAAAATGATAGAAAATATGATTTCTTCTAATCCTGATTTTGAAAATGCTGTTCAGTTCCTCTGTACCATTCCGGGTGTCAAACGTGATAGTGCAATCACTATCATCTCCGAAATCGGTACTGATATGTCTCAGTTCTCAAGTTCCAAACGTTTATGCTGCTGGGCTGGTCTTACACCAGGCAACAATGAATCTGGTGGTAAGAAAAAATCTGTTCGGATTACACGTGCCGGAGTCTACCTCAAACCTGCATTAGTACAGTGTGCTCATGCAGCCGTAAAATCTGACAAATCTCCTTACTACAAAAAGAAATATGAATCTCTTGCTAAACGTCGTGGTAAGAAAAGAGCCATTATTGCTATTGCCCGTATGATTCTTACTGCCATCTACCAGATGCTGTCTACTGGTGAGGAATGGAATCCGAGCGACCTTTATAAAATTGATATGCCTGCAGCTCTTGCTGAAAAACAAAAGGCAAAAGCTATCAAGCAAGCCAAGAAACTATTGCAACGGGAGGGAATCCTTCCTCTTGATGAGCCATTAGCTTCTTAATCTTATTTCCTAACTCTATAACACTTCAAAAAGTTGCCTGCCTTAGACAGCTTATTCAGGTGCGCCAATTTATGGCTTTCCTCTACTTTCTTTCACACTAATACTTCCTTTCTGTTGAAGGAGTATGCTATAATAGCCATGCTCCTTTTAGTTTGTTAAGTGGTGTTTTCAAGGTAAAAGGTGTTTGCCCTGTAGTTGGTAGCTATGGGGCTTTTTTAATTGCTACAATCAATAAAATCACATCCTTTCATTAAATCTTGTTTATGGCTTCACGCAAGGATTCCAGCTCATAATGGGTATATACGTTTTCTGTAACGCCTTGTCCTGCATGTCCAACTATCTTTTTGATGATTCGTTCGTCTATACCTGCTGCTGCCAGTAACGACACGCAAGTATGCCGAGTATCATGTGGCCTGTGTTTCATGTTTAGTTGTTCAATTAAAGGTTTCCAATAAGAATCGTAGTAGTTGCGATATTCAAAAGGCTTTCCCTCTGGTGTGCTTATAAGATATTCGCAATCATTAAGTGAGTACCAGTGTTCAAAGAATGGCAGTACCTTATCTGCAATGGGAACCCGGCGAATGCCCGCTGCTGTTTTACTTTTCTTGATGTCAAACCACTTTTCCTGTAAATTTACATCCTCTTTCTTTAAGGCCAGTAGTTCACTGATTCGACAACCTATAAATCAACATAAGAATAACGTTACAATAACCGTTAGCATCCTTGTGTTTCCATAATTTCTGTATTTCGGTAGCGCTGAATGGTGTACGATCACGCCGATCGGGATTGCCGGCTTTCTTAATGTTCAAATATGAAACTTTGTTCATGTCCGGCGGTATGATGTCATGAATTACTGCATATTTAAAGACTGCATTCATAAGAATTTTGAATTTCTTTAAGGTTGGTTCATTCTTGCCGGAGCTATCGGCGATATACTGTAAATCATCCAGTTTAATGTCAACCATTCTCTTATTGGCGATTGGCTCACATAATAGGAAAGCTGCTTTGTACCCTTTGACATTAGAAGCGGAAACCGTAGGAAAATGTTCCTCTGACCATCTATCATACGTTTCTTGTAACGTTATTTTGGCTGCTTCCAAATCATATGGAGATTTATTATAGTCGGCAAGTGCCGCCAGTGCATCCGCTTTTGTTTCATAATATCCAATGGTCTTTCTGATCTGCTTTGATTTATGAGTTACCGGATCAAGCGTCCACCGGTCTGTAACAATAGCTCTGTATGGACATCTGCGTTTGCCTGAGAGCTTGTAGACGCTTCCGAAGCCGTTGGGTAATTTCAAATAACATCACCGTTCCTTTTCTTCTTTGTAAATTTGTTTAATAGTAGATAAATATTCTTCTATTTGTTGAAGAAACATTGATTCCAGATTTTTCTCTGACAGAAGAAATGGAATGTTGTCTTCTGGGTGCTCAGGAGTTCGTGCAAGATGTATAAAATATGCTTGCGGGAATTCTTTGAGATTACCTTGGTTTAATTTAGAAAAATCACTGTCGGAATAAATGAATTTGTTTTGTGAAGATTCATACTGAACAGGTACAATATATTCAGTGGTTAAATAGTTCCTGAAACTTTTGACAATGTGGATAAGTATAGAATATTTAAACATAATATTTAAAGTATCTATGAGCGTTAAGGCGTTTTGTCCTTCTTGTGTTGAAACAAAAAAGTTTTTTTCTATAGCTGATTCTTTAACAGCTGTTTCTAATGCTTCTATTGCATCATCATTTAATCCGATTCGTTTTCTAATTTGTTCATTATCTACAGATGTACAATCTGATCTGCCTAAAAGGTAGTCTACAGATACTCCAAAAAAATCAGCAAGCTGTATTAAATCATTAATACGAGGTGTAGAACGTCCTTGTTCCCAATTTCGAACAGTTTTTATATCTATAGACGTTCCTGTTTCTTTTTTATATGTAACACAAAAAGACTCTTGTGTTAGATTTTTGAGTTTTCTCGCTTTTTTAAATGATTCTTTAAAACTATGCAAAATCATGCGTAGTAACCTCCGAAAAACATGTTAAAAAACTTTTAACTGTACATTATATTGCATAGTTTATCATGATACACTGAATGTGTCAACAACAAGAACAGTTTGAAAGGAGATTTTTATGGAAAATAAAGACATCCGAAAATATGCGAAAATAAAAGGTATTCGTTTGTGGCAGATTGCGGAGGCGTTACGTATCAATGATGGTAACTTCAGCCGGAGACTCAGAAAAGAATTACCGGAAACTCAGAAACAGGAGATTATGAAAATTATTGATGACTTAGCAGAAAATGAGGTGACTGAATG
>CAVEKJ010000115.1:0-6211 GCA_963616205.1 Prevotella sp. | reverse complement strand
TTTGAAATATTCCATAAATGATGCATTTGCTTTTTTATTAGATGGACTATATGCAGTTACCAGGGAATAATTTTTAAGATCATTAAAAGAATTATAAGTATCCGCTGATATTCTTTTCAGATTATCCGCTATCAAACCAGGTGTTTCTATCTCATATGCTAAAATATCACCTTCTTCATCCGCTGTACTGGCTTTTCCTTTATATGTTATAGCATCTTTATAGCTTGGCGGATAGGTATAGGACCAGCCCACAAGAGTACCGTTTTCTTTCAGCAGGTATAATCTGGCGTTCTTGTCATTTTGACGGTTAGGATCATAAACAGCTATTTCTACTTTTTCATCGGTTTCATCTGTGATTCCGACTGCAAGTATTTCATGATATCCACCTCCTGATTCTGCGATCATAATGCATACAGGCCCATTTTCCCCTTTCTGGCAGTCCTGCAATGCCCAGTAAAAACCATACAAATTATTAGCGTTTTTTTCCCAGATTTTTATTTCCGGTGCAAGCTTCTGAGAAAGATGTGCATAAATTATTGCATCTTTTGCCGACATTCCCAGCTGATTGCTGGAATATTTACCTGTTTCAGAAAATTTACTCACCTTATTCAGCGATGACAGGCCATAAAGATCTGACGGTACACCTACATCATAAGCTGCCACGCCTGACATGACCATTCCGTAGCAAATTCCTTTCTTTTCTGCCGGAGAATCACTGGTACCTCCATCTTTTTTATATATTTCATCTGCCTGCGCCGGTGTCCCGCTGAATAATCTATAATAATAGCTGGCATCCACCTTTACAGTAGCATTATGATATCCCCACATCTCCTCTACCAGTAACTGTTTTCCAGCCTGAACCTTCAGGACATTGGACCATTCTCCTTCGATCTTTCCTTCCGGAACCTGTTTATAAGCCCTTACCTTCGCATAGTATGTAGCGCCACGCTCCAGTGTACTGCTGGTAAATTCTGTCTTGGATTTGTCTACGCTGTGTTCTGTGTAGGATTCAAATTTTTCACTCTTGGAATACCAGATATCGTAACCGTCAATGTTATTGTCGGAGGATTTATCCCAGGCTACTTCCATTTTTCTGTCGGCATTTGTATAGGCAGTTCCTGTATCTGCAAGGAAATTGTTTCCTCTCAGCTCCTTGATTGCAGACGGAACGATATCGAAGGTAACTGTCTGCTGACCGTTAAATCTTCCGGTTCCCTTGATGGTGCATCTTGCTTTTCCAATGCTGATATTGTTGCTAAAGTCATAGGTATAATCGTGGTTTTCTTCCAGCTTCTGACCTTCGTAGGTTACTGTGACATCTGGTTTCTGAGGCTGTCCGTTTACAACGAAGCGGTCTCTGGATAAGGTAACTTCAGCTTTTGCCACATCGAGAGGATCTCCCCACTCGCAGATGAAACCGTATGACTGGTCTGACTCGGAAGAATCGTACCATATCCAGCCAAATTTATTATAATAATCAAGTGTACCGCACATTGCCAGCCAGTCACCGTTTCCCATGATCACCGGGATATTTCCCATATATCGTCGATTTCCCACACCATAAAATGATAAAAGATTTTTTTCGCCATTTGACCAGGAATACTGCAAATCCCAGGTTTCGGCTGCTGATTCATTATACGTTCCTCCAAGAAGATAACCTTTCAGTCTGCTGCTTTTATTTCTCAGCAGACCCTGTACTACATCATTTTCTCCATCTGATGTGATCGTTGCCAGATATCCACCCTGTGACTTACAGAACTCTGCTGCAGCGGAAGGTGTTTTTACACTGTCATAGACTTTATAATAATGTCCGCACCAGTATTCCGCATCGGCCGGTGCTTCCTTTGCCGCCTCTGCATTGCCTTCGTCCAGAGCGAGCTCATTGCTTTCCAGATCCAGATCTGACTCCTCTGCACTTCCGGAAGAAAAATCATCGGCTGTATCTGTATCCGCGGATATTTCTTCTCCATCCCCGGTCTCATCCTCTGCCGGCTGCTCTGCATCTGTTGGCTGCTCCGCGTCCGGTGTATCTGGTTCTGTCAGATCCACATCGGATACATCTGTCTCAGCATCTTCAGCTGTATTTTCTGTATTTGATGCATTCTCCTGACCTGCTGTACCTTCGGAATCTGACGCATTTTCCTCCTGGTCTTCCACAGCTTCAAGATTGCCCTCTCCTGCAATATCTGCGCTGTTGTCACTGCTGTCGCCAAACGCTTCTGCACTCTCTGTCACGGTTCCTGCTTCCGCCAGAGGCATTTCCTCCTGCGCATAAGCCGTCACTGCTCCCGCCGACAAAGATGTTACGGTCACAGATGCCGCAAGCATCCATGCTATGATCGTACTTGTCTTTTTTCTCATACTTGTATCTCCTTTTTCTCTTTATAGATTACCGGTTCTTTACTGTCATCGTTACAGTTCCGGCACATTCATTTCTTTCAGCAATAACATTCCCGTAAATTACCAGGAAACATTTGACTTACTGTTTATCTCCCTGATATTGGATTTCTTACAGATACCGCTGGCAGAGCACAGGATCGCTTCGCTGGCCTTTGTATAAAAAGTTCCTCCTGTCAGATTGGCTCTTCCACTTAAAACAGTAACTGCATTTGCCCCGTAGGCCCTTACCGTTCCTTTACTGAAATTCAGCACACCGGAATCGTCCACAGAAAATGTTGGTGCGTTGTTATAAGATCTGAATGTTCCGCCACTGACGGACAGTTTTCCATTTACGCACACAGCGTAGCCCCAGCTTTTATTCGACTGTGTAAAGGCGCCGGCTGTGATCCGTGCAGTGCTTCCCTTGCAGACATAAATAAGGTTCCCCTGATATTGTGATACTGTCTTAAAGGTTCCTCCGGCAATAGTCAGGCTTCCTTTTTTTTCATTTACCACACAGCCATAACTTCCGCCTGCAACACTCATTGTTCCGCTGTTACTTAAGTAGCCCGGGATCTCTCCTTTTACCTTGCAGTTTTTCAGGGCGATCTTTCCGGAATTTTCAACAGCGCCTCCCACTACGGAATCAGGAAACGTTACATTGCTTACTGATGCCCAGCCCGCATTTTTGATCTGTCCGATGGTTGAATTTTTCAAAAATATCTTCGTGGTACTTCTGACAGATTGAACCCATTTGCCACTGGATCTGTCCAGTGTCACTCTGGCATTGGAAGTAACCGCAATGGTTTTTTTCACATTTACCCCGGTAAGTGTCAGGTTTGATCTGCCTGCGGCATAGACACCACCTTCAATCGTTCCGTTTTTGATCTTGACGGTACCGTTTGAAAAAACAAGACAGCCATCTTCGATATCATTTACAGACATGACAAACACTTCGTTTCCTGCGATGGTGTGTTTATTCAGATCCAGTGTAAAGGATACATTTCTGCTGTTCTTCACATACGCAAACTTGATGTTCCTTTTCAGTTTAATGGTCTGTCCTTTCTTAACTGCGTTTACCGCCTTCTGCACGGTGGCATAGTTTTTGGAACCGATGGAAGCCTCCGGCGTTGCTGCGCTTACCGTCACTGCTGTACCACCTGCAAAAAAACTCAGCAGGCAGATCAGGATCAGGCATGTCAGCCATTTTCTTTTTTTCATTGCATACCCCTCCTTTTTTATTTTGCTTTACTGCTTCAGTAAAGCTGATATCATTGTGAATTTGCCTGATATTTTCTGTTCTGTCAACAAAGTGGATTTTAACAACACCTCCCACATTTACATTGACAAATTTCTTCGGTATGATATACTTTGATAATAAAACTATTTTATTTTAAAAAATTATTTCAAACAGCAAATGAATGCGAGGATCTGATCATTATGAAAAATTTAAAAATAGGTGATAAACTTACGAAATTTCCCCTGATCCAGGGTGGAATGGGTGTGGGCATCAGCCTTGGGCGGCTGGCCGGTTCTGTTGCAAAAGAAGGCGGTATCGGAATTATCTCCACCGCCCAGATCGGTTACCGGGAAAAAGATTTCGACCAGAATACCGCGGAGTCAAATCAGCGGGCTATCCTGTCCGAGATGAAAAAAGCGCGCAGGATTTCTCCGGACGGCATTATTGGCTATAACATTATGGTAGCTTTGAAAGAATATGCCTCCCACGTAAAAACAGCTGTCCAGGCAGGCGCAGATCTCATCATCTCCGGTGCAGGGCTTCCCACAGAACTTCCTGCCCTTGTCAGTGGAAGTAAGACAAAAATCGCGCCTATTGTCTCAACGGATAAGTCCGCCAAGGTTATCCTGAAATACTGGGAAAGAAAATATAAACGTACCGCCGATCTTGTGGTGATCGAGGGTCCCCAGGCAGGCGGACATCTGGGATTTCATAAAGAAGAGCTGGATTCTTATACACCGGAAACCTATGCTGATGAAATCCGGAAAATCATTCACACTGTAAAAAATTATGCTTCGAAATTTGGCACGGAAATTCCTGTGGTAGCTGCCGGCGGCATTGCCACTCATGCGGATGTAAAACGTGTCCTTACTCTTGGTGCTGACGGTGTTCAGGTGGCAACCCGTTTCATCACAACAGAAGAATGTGACGCAGATATCCGTTTGAAAGAATCTCTGATCCACGCCACAAAAGACGATATCGCCATTGTAAAAAGCCCGGTTGGTATGCCTGGACGTGCCATCATGAATCCCTTTATGCAGCATGTCATGGCCGGAGAAAAAATCCCTCACAGTCCCTGCCACCGCTGCCTTGCCAAATGTTCACCCGGCGAGATTCCTTACTGCATTACTGATAAGCTGATCGCTGCTGTAAAAGGAGACGTGGAAAACGGGCTGCTGTTCTGTGGTGCGAAGGCTTATATGGCGGATAAGATCGAGACGGTGCATGATGTGATCGCAGATTTGTTCAGCGCAAATATAACCACCAATACAGGTGAACTGTTATAAGGCCTGTTTGTAGTCATTCTCCTGATACAGGCAAGTCCCGCCCACTCCTTATCTCTTTTCGCAGTTGAAACAGGAACTTACCTGATTGGCAAAAAAAGATCCGGCTCTGTGACGAGTCGGACCTTTTTATATCTCTTAATTTCTATATCGCTTTATGCGGAAATTATCTTCTTCCGCAGCACTTCTTATATTTCTTACCGCTTCCGCACGGACACGGATCGTTCGGATAGATTTTTCTTGTAGAAGCCGGCTGCATCGGCATTGCGGTCGGTACAAAGCTGTTCGGCATTGCAGTATGCAGTTTCCCTGTGGCAAACGGCCATACAGCTCCGGAAATCTCATTCGGTGTGTAACCGCGGAATTCCAGCATTCTTGTATTGTTATTGGCGTCCATGATCAGCTTTGTAAATTTCTCAAGCTGCTCATCATTAAACTGGATTCCCTTCTGGTTCATATTTTCCATGATTGCGGACATCCTGCCGTCCATGGAACACTCTTTGTAGATAAAGAAAAGTACCTGGTCTTTTACCGCGTCGGAAACCATCATCTCATCCATCAGGAATCTGCCCAGTTTCTGGTAGGAAGCAGATCTTATAGGATAACCGTTTCTGGAATAATCCAGGATCTCATCTACAGACGGAATATAGAATTTTCTTCCACCCTGACGTCTCTCGATATCTTTGTAGATATTGTTGATCAGCGCGGATTTCAGGATCAGCTGATCGTCCACAAGCTCACAGATGCAGGCTTTCTCCGGGATAACATGATAAAGTTCGATGAACTTGTCATATCCGATGTCAAAACCTTTTTTCTGCTTAAACATCTCGTATACTGTTTTTGCCGGTGCAGACACATACAGATAGCTTACCATGACAAGGCAGTCTTTCAGCCAGTTTACCTGACTGCGAAGTGTCTGGAATTCCGGTGTATTGATCTGGTCATAAACAGCCGCAACCTCTGCCGGAACTTCTGCATAATCATCGCTGTAGGAAACAAGATATCCCATATCGTTCAGCCACTCTAAAGTATCCCACTCGCCCTCTGCAACGTGGAAGCATTTTCTCTGTACAGCCGCCTCAAAAGCCAGTACTTCCTGATCGTCTGCAGCAAGGAAGTTTGCTTTCATAACTTCTGGTTTCAGAACCTCTGCGGAAACTTTTGCAGCGATCTCTTCCTTCTCCATTCCCTTGCAGTGAAGTCCAAGCTCACCTGCAATGCTGAGAAGGTCTTCTTTTCGGTAGGACATAAGGAAATCTTCTACTGTAGGATTTCTTCTGCCGCCTGCCGGTACTCCTGCTGTTTCAGC
>CAVEKJ010000114.1:806-6231 GCA_963616205.1 Prevotella sp. | reverse complement strand
TCCTTGATGTGGGCAGGAAATGGGTTTCTCCGCCTTATAATGTGGATGGCTGGAGACTGGACGTGGCAGCAGATCTGGGCCACAGCAATGAATTTAACCACCATTTCTGGAAAGAGTTCCGAAGAGCTGTAAAAGAAGCGAATCCCGATGCGGTGATCCTTGCAGAACATTATGGTAACCCGGAGAGCTGGCTTCTCGGCGATGAATGGGATACAGTCATGAATTATGACGCTTTTATGGAGCCTGTAACCTGGTTCCTGACCGGAATGGAGAAGCACAGTGATGAGTACCGGGAAGACCTTTATGGCAACAGTGAGGCCTTTATCGGGGCGATGAAGCATCATATGCGTTCCCTGCATATGGGAGCACTTTACGGAGCCATGAACGAGCTTTCCAACCATGACCATTCCAGATTTCTGACAAGGACCAACCACAGAGTGGGCAGGCTTTCCTATGCAGGGGCAGAGGCGGCATCTATGGATATCAATCCTGCGATCATGAGAGAGGCTGTTGTGATCCAGATGACATGGCCTGGTGCGCCTACGGTATATTACGGGGACGAGGCCGGTGTCTGTGGATTTACGGATCCGGATAACCGCCGGACGTATCCCTGGGGAAAAGAAGATCTTGAGATGCTGGACTTCCATAAACGGATGATCTGTATACACAAGGCATACCCGCTTCTTGCAAAGGGGTCTCTGGAATTTCTGTGGAATGATCATCAGGGATTGAGCTACGGCCGCTTTTCTGATTCCGAGCAGATCATTGTGATCCTCAATAATCAGGATCATGAGAGAGAAGTAAGGGTAACAGCGTGGAAAACCGGAGTGAGCCGGAAAGAAGAAACGGCTTTCCAGCGTCTGATATTATCATCCAAAGACGGTTATACGGAGAAAGCAGAGGAATATATTGCGGATGCCGGAATCCTTCAGGTAAAAATGCCGGCGTACGGTGTGATGGTGCTCCATCACAGAGCAAGAGAACAATATAAATGATACCAGGACCAGGGAACCTTTTTTTCGCGCAGCCCATACATTAAAGGGTGTCTGTGCAAACCTTGGATTTACACAGCTGTTTAAGGTTTCCAGCGATCTGACAGAAGAACTCAGGGGTGGCAGTCCGGATACTGCGAAACTGCCGGAAATGCTTGAGAAGGTGTCTTCTGAGTACAAAAAGACGATCGATGCCATTAACAGCGTAAATGAATAAAAAATTAAGCTCCGGGAAAGTGTTTTCAGAGCTTAAATATCTGCAGATAAAAAGCCGGTCTGTTCTTCCTGCGATGGGAAGCAGATCGGCTTTTCGCATTGCTTTTTATGATCTATTCTTCGGTTACATGTTCCAGGCCCTGGTTCATGATGGTTGCCACATGACTGTCTGCCAGGGAGTAAAAAATGGTTTTTCCATCTCTTCGAAATTTGACCAGTGACATCTGTTTCAGTACACGGAGCTGATGGGAAATCGCACTCTGTGTCATGGAAAGCCGATCGGCAATGTCCTGCACACAAAGCTCTTCTACAGAAAGTGCATACAGAATGCGGATCCTGGTAGGATCACCAAAGACCTTGAACAGGTCGGCAAGCCGGTACAGCGTGTCATCATTGATGGGATAATCTATGTGTGGTTTCTTCATTTGCGCATCCTCCAAACTATTAATTTCTATTGTAGCTGAAAAAAACGCACCGGTCAAATTTTTATTTTTTATACAGGATACGAATGGAATTCAGCACACAGATCATGGCAACGCCAGTGTCTGCAAATACGGCCATCCACATGTTGGCGTGTCCGGCAAGACCAAGGATCATAACCGCGATCTTGATCACAAGGGCGAATACTACGTTCTGCCATGCGATACGGTTTGTGCTTTTTGCAATGGCGATGGACTGTGGGATTGCGTCTACGTTGGAATTCATAAATACGGTATCTGCAGCTTCGATAGCAGCATCTGCACCGCTTCCCATAGCAGCACCTACGTCTGCACCTGCAAGAACAGGGGCATCGTTGATTCCGTCACCCACAAACATAACGGTTCCGTGTGCCTCGCGGACTTTTTTCAGGGCATTAAGTTTATCTTCCGGAAGAAGTTTTGCGTAGATCTCATCAATTCCTGCATCTTTTCCGACGGCCTGTGCGCTGTCCTCGGAGTCTCCGGTAAGCATAACGGTGTGGAGACCAAGTTTTTTCAGGGAGGCAATGGCTTCTTTTGCGTCTGGTTTGATGGTATCGGAGATCAGCATATATCCTGCAAAAGTTCCGTTTACAGCCATAAATACTTCAGAACCATAGGCAGCTTCTTTTGATTCTCCGATGGTGACACCGAATTTATCCATCAGTTTGCGGTTTCCACAGAGGACTTTTCCTTCTGGCATTTCCGCTGCGATTCCGTGACCGGAGATCTCTTCCAGGGAAATCGGTTTTTCAAACTGGATCCCGCGTTCTTTTGCGGCAGCTACAATGCTGTTTGCGATTGGATGTGTGGAGTTCTGCTCGCAGCCTGCACACATGGAAAGCAGTTCGTTTTCGCTGTATTTACCGGTGGTAACAACTTTCTGAAGCTGGAAGTTGCCTTCGGTGATGGTACCGGTCTTATCCATGACAACGGCACCAAGATTGCTTAATCCCTCGATGGAAAGGCCGCCTTTGAAGAGGATACCTTTCTTGGAACCGGCACCGATTCCGGAGAAGAATGCCAGTGGGATACTAAGTACAAGGGCACATGGGCAGCTCATTACCAGGAAGGTGATGGCTGTGTAGATCCAGTAATGCCAGTTTCCGGTAACCAGGGACGGAAGCAGGGCAGTTGCCACAGCGATTCCGACAACACAAGGGGTATATACTTTTGCAAAACGTGTGATAAAACGGTCGATCTTCGGTTTGCTTGCTGCCGCGTTTTCTACAGAATCCAGGATACGTGTGACCATGGACTCTTCCAGAGGCTTTTCTACGCAGATCTTAAGCTGTCCGGAGGTGTTGACACATCCGGAAGTGATCTCATCGCCTTCATTAACAGCAACCGGTACAGGCTCTCCTGTGATCGGAGAGGTATCAATACGGCTGTTTCCTTCAATAACAGTACCATCCAGCGGGATGCGGTCTCCAGGACGAACCAGGAGGATGTCTCCAATCTGGGCTTCTTCAGAAGGAATGACCTGAATCTCGTCACCTACAACCAGGTTTACAACTTCCGGACGAAGATCAACAGCGTCCATGATCTGTCCACGACTGCGCTCAACAGCTTTTTCCTCAAAAAGCTCACCGATACGGTAGAAAAGCATAACGCCTACGGCTTCAGCAGAATCATTGATAGCAAAAGCGGCAAGTGTTGCAACACTCATCAGGAAGTTCTCGTCAAAGACCTGTCCGTGGGAGATGTTTTTGGCTGCTTTTACAACGATCACGCCGCCAAGTGCCAGGTATGCGATCACAAAGATTGGGAGGGTGGCAGTGTCTGCGAAACCTTTGTGTTCCATGACCTCTCCGGCGATGAAGAGAACGGCGCCAAGGATGATGCAGATGATATCTACATTTTCTTTGGAAAAAGTTTTCTTTGTGCTGGCTGCGTGAGTTTCGGATGCAGCTGTCTGTGCTTTTGGTTTCGGATCTTTTTCTTTTACAACAACTTCGGATTCGATAGAAGTACAGATCTTGCGGATCTGGTCCAGGTAACGGTCCGGGCTCTTTGCAGTGACGCGAAGCTGTTTTGTTGCAAAAGTGATGGTAGCTTCAGAGATACCGTCCAGTGCAGCAATCTGTTCTTCCATTTTGGAAGCACAGTGGGCACAGCCTAAGTTCTCCAGAAGGTAGATCTTGGTTGTTACGTCAGCAGAAACTGCCGGTTTCGGGTCTCTCGGAACCACTTTTACTTCGGATTCAATAGAAGTACAGATTTTGCGGATCTGCGGAAGCAGGGCGTCCGGGTCAGCAGCGTTCAGGCGAAGCTGCTTCGTCGCAAATGTGATGGTTGCGCTTTCTACGCCGTCAAGATGCTGGATCTGTTCCTCCATCTTGGAAGCACAGTGAGCACAGCCCAGGTTCTCCAGGATGTAGACCTGTTTTGCAGTGTGGGAGCTGTGAGAGTGGCCATGTCCGTGATGCTCATGTTCGTGGTCATGGTCCTCGCAGCCACAGTCGCAGTGGTCGTGATCATGGTGATGATGCTCATGCTCGTGATGTTCGTGGTCATGATCCTCGCAGCCGCAACCGCAGTGGTCGTGATCATGGTGATGGTGCTCATGCTCGTGATGTTCGTGATCATGATCTTCACAGCCACAGCCACAGTGGTCATCGTCGTGATGGTGGTGATGCTCATGTCCGTGGTCGTGATCTTTGCAGCCACAGTCGCAATGCTCGTCATCATGGTGGTGATGGTGTTCATGCTCGTGATCATGGTCCTCACAACCGCAGCCGCAGTGGTCGTCATCATGATGATGGTGCTCATCATGCTCGTGGTGGTGATGTTCGTGGCCATGATCCTCGCAACCGCAGTGGTCATCATCATGGTGGTGGTGATGCTCATGCTCCTCATGACTATGACCATCGAGATGGTCGTGACCGCATCCGCAGCCACAGGAATCCTCGGATTCCATGGAGTTCTTCTTTAATTTCTCTTCCATATGAAATCTCCTTGAAATTTATATGAATATATGATTGAATGTTCATATGACTATTTAATCATATGTTGTATGGAATGTCAATGTTTTTTTCTAAAAAGAATAAAAGAAATGTAAAATCTATTATAAAAGAAATATAGAAATCATTTATATATTCTGAAAAAATAATCTATTTTATAATTCCTGTTTAACATGTTATACTTTTATCAAGTAAAGAAAGAAAGGAAGGTAGCAACATGTACAGTATTGACTTAAACAGTGACATGGGTGAGAGCTTTGGCGCATACAAGCTGGGCGGAGATGAAGAAATCATTAAATATGTCACAACAGCAAATGTAGCATGTGGCTGGCATGCAGGCGATCCGATGGTAATGGAGAAGGTAGTCCGCATGGCAAAGGAACGTGGCGTTATGGTTGGAGCCCATCCTGGATATCCTGATCTTCTTGGCTTTGGACGTAGAAAGATGGTTCTCTCTCATGATGAAGTTAAGAATTACGTCAGATATCAGATTGGAGCACTGGCTGCTTTTACCAAGAGCTATGGAATGAAGCTTCAGCATGTAGCTCCACATGGAGCAATGGGAAATGCCTGCCAGTATGACGAGGACATTTCCACAGCAATCTGTGAGGCAATCTGTGAGTATGATAAAGACCTGATCGTGTACTATTGCGCAGGAGCAGTTCTTGGTGATATTGCTGAGAGCAAAGGACTCCGTACAGCATCCGAGATTTTTGCAGACCGTGCATACATGGATGATCTTTCCCTCGTACCGAGAAAGATGGAAGGTTCTATGATCACAGACGAGAATATTGCC
>CAVEKJ010000114.1:0-777 GCA_963616205.1 Prevotella sp. | reverse complement strand
GATGCGTGCGAATGATCAAAGAAGGAAAAGTCACATCCATCAACGGAAAAGAACTTGACATCAAGGGTGATACACTTTGTGTACACGGAGACGGACCGAAAGCACTTGCTTTCGTGCAGAAGATCCGTGAGAAATTCACAGAGGAAGGTATTGAGATCAAACATTTATAAAAAACTAAATAAAGTACATTCATATGAGAGATAGAGTGCCGGATAAATCAAAGGAGATTTAATACAAGGGATTACTGCGTTGATTTGTTCGGCTCTTTTTATACAAAAATGTGTACTTTTTTAGGATAAAGAAAGGAAAGGGTGGATAATTATGGCAAAAGAAAAAAAACAAAGCAGTATTGTAAGAAACATGATGATCGCTCTGTTTGGCGGACTGATCGTAGGTCTTGGATTTATGCTCCTGAAGCAGCAGATGTCTGAGAGTACATGGAATGTGATCAATGCGCTCCTGTTCCAGGATATCACAGCAGATCAGGGATTCCATTCACTGGGTCTCTTCTATATTATTGGTCAGCTGTTCATGAGAGGCTTACAGATGGCGATCGTACCGCTGGTACTTGTTTCCTTAAGTCTTGCAATGTGCAGTATCTCCAGCTCATCCAAGCTTGGAAGGATCGCAGGACGTACACTCATCGGTTTCTTCTGCTTTTATGTAGTAGGTGCACTGATCGGTGGTATCGTTGCATTTGCAATGAAAACAGCAGGCTTCTTCAATGTAACACTTCCGTCTGAGGCAGTTACAGAGGCAGCGACCTTGGATCAGTTC
>CAVEKJ010000113.1:5672-6273 GCA_963616205.1 Prevotella sp. | reverse complement strand
GTCTGTAACAGCTTCTGTCAGTATCCCGCACACCTTCTTATTATGAAGATACAGATCATTGACCCATTTGATCCCCAGGTCAATCCCGCATATCTTCTTGACAGCACGGCAGGCTGCAGTTGCCGCTGCTGTGGTGATCAGGAGCCCTTCTTTTAGAGTACGGTCTGGTCTTAGAACAATACTCATATAAAGTCCTGCATTTTCAGGGGAATAAAAACTTCTGCCTCTGCGGCCTCTTCCGCTTTTCTGTCTGCGTGCCAGTATCAGTGCACCATGACCTGCTTCTCCTGAAAATGCAGCCTCTTTGGCTGCGCGATTTGTAGAATCCAGTTCCCTGTATATCTTCACAGGTACATCCGGATCATCAAGGTAAAGCCTTATCCCTTCTTCGGATAACCGGCTGCCACCTCGAAGTACATAACCTTTATTCGGTCCTGCTTCTATGGTATAGCCCTCTTCCCGAAGGGATTTTACAGCTTTCCAGATGGCTGCCCTTGTGCAATTCAGTTCCGTTGCCGCTGTTTCTCCGGATATCAGCTCATTCTCGTGCTGTTCCAGAAGCTTCAGCATTCTTGCTTTTACAGTCATATCTTCACCGTCC
>CAVEKJ010000113.1:0-5662 GCA_963616205.1 Prevotella sp. | reverse complement strand
AATTTGTCCCTTCCGAGAACCGAAAGCAATTATAGCACTTAAACATCGCGATGTCTATTATCTTTTTTGGATATGCCATCTATATTATTTTTGTATTTCAAGTATGGTTATTATATAATTTTTCTCATTTTCATGTATTTTTATAGTTTTTTTTGGAAATTATTTTCCAGAAAATCTGCATATTCCTGGTGATTTTTTCAAAATCACTGTAATATGCAGATTTCCTATTAATTAAATATTATTTATCATTTGTAATTAGAAAGACTCTTCTCAAGAAATTCCCGGTACTTATCGCGTACATCGTCCGGTGACGCGATCACCGCATCCGGTCCTAGACTGGCTATCCAGCCAAAAAACTGATCGCTGACGTTTACACGTACCAGCGTTTTGAAATGTTCAGGATCCTTCCTCTGAATCATAATGTCTCTGCCAAACCGATCCAGCACAACTCCCACCAGTCGGTTATGTGCTTCCAGACATATGGTTTCTTCTTTTCCGCCAAACATCCCGAAGGTTCTGGATGTCAGCTCTCCCGCATCATAATTCTCAAAGAGTTCTCTGCCGCTGCGCGGTTCCTCCTCAATCCGAATCTGCAGGATCTTATCTACCCGGTAATGCTTTACCTTTCCGCACTTCTGATCATAAGCGACCAGGTAATAATTCTCATTCTGCCAGACAAGCCCCCAGGGACTGACGCAGTACCGTTCTCCGTTCTTCTTCAGACGAAGTTCCTTCTCCACGGTCCATTCGCAGTACTGAAAAGAAATCTGCCGGTCCTCAGTAAGGGCTCTCTGGATCTCGTCGATACTGTAATATACACTCTCATTCATGGTCCGGACGCGGTTTTCCACAAAAACATGCCTCCGCAGCTGCCTGGCTTCATGCACACTTGCAAGCCGTTCCAGTTTCCCGATCAGCTGGCGGGATTTCCCGCTGGTGATAAATCTGGAAGACTGTACCGCATCCACCAGAAGCTTCAGCTCCGGAAGTTCAAACTCTCTGCTGGCCAGATAAAAGCCTGCCGGCTTTTCCCGCCGGTTCAGGATATCCATTCCAAAATTCCGCAATGTTTCGATATCATCGTAAACGGTCTTACGCTCTGCACTGATACCCAGGCTGTTCAGATAAGTGATCAGTTCCTTCACAGACATCGGATGCCCTTCATCCGTTCTCTCCAAAAAAACGCGCATCAGATATAAAATTTTTATTTTCTGGTTGAAAACTCTGGGCATTCAAAATCCTCCGTTCTACTTATCTGTCAATGAAGCTACCACTGCAAAATATAATACCATGAACGCAAGTACAACAGCAACGATATCCGCTCCTTTAAAATCAAAATTAAAGAGCATTGCTCCGCCGATCATGATCTCCATTGTGAGAAGCGCCCCCAGCACCATGGCCATTCCGGATGAAAGCTTCTGTTTCCCGGAGTGTCTGCTCTCTGTCTCCACGTATCTTCCCTCTGCCAGTGCTACCTTCCTGCTGTTCTCTGTATTCCACATAAGATCCATCCTCCCTGTTATATGTCCGTTCACGGATTATCGAACATATTTTCCAAACATATTTTCTGTATGTTGGTATTATAGCGCATTATAAGTCCAATAAAACGGTACAAACAAGGTTTTTGCGAACATTTGTTTATTTTGCACAAAAATATGTTCGATTTTAGATAGGAACGGATATTCATGCCCCGCATTTGGCAAAAAAATACTGCCTGCCGGTGGTCATTACCAATCCGGTAAGCAGTATTTCTTTTCTTTAACTTAATACACCGCTGTCAGCCAGTTCCCATTTACAGGTCAGAAGATAATTTTCATAGGTAAGTGAAGAATCAAACCTGCTGAATTTTGCATTCAGGACATATGGATCTTCCATGGTCTTTGCCACATAGCCGCCTGTTTTTTTCAGACAGTTCAGATACATCTGCATCATCAGTTTATAATCGTCCTCCAGCTGTATATTTTCTGTCCCGGCATTTTTTGCCTCGATCAGCTGTGTTCTTAGTCTGTCTACCTGTAACCGCAGCACCATTGCATTATTTAACGAGAACCATGCCTTATTGTAGTTTTCCAGCGTCGGGCAGTCCATCATAAATGCCACGGCTCTGCAGATCTTATCTGCCACTCCCACAACTTCCGCAAGATTGACACCGTTTTCCCACATCGGTGCAAGCGCCTTCTTATCAAAGAGCCAGATTGCATTTTTTTCAACCTGATCTGTCAAAAAGTCCTTCATAAGTATGGACATTGGCTGGTTCATATACTGTTTCAGCTGCACAACACCATTATACAGGCCGCTGTCTGACGGAAGCTGACTGATCACACGGTTTACAAGCTTCTGTCCCACTGCCTGGACCGTCAGAAATGTCATCAGAAAGTCCACTGCATCAATTGCAATATCCGTACCGTCAAAAACAGACTGTACATAATCCCATCTTTGTACTGTATCCGGTTTTGTCTGTCCCGGTTTTAACGGGAGTTCCTTATAACCATTCATGTACTGCAGCATCTTCAGTGCTTCTTCCTCTGTTATCCATCCGGTTCCACCCAGCTGCTCTGCGGCTTTTTTCATGGTATCTCCATCTTTAAAGATCTTATCACCGCCGGATTTAAAGTTTTTCAGCACTTTATATGCTCTCTGAAGCCCATCCTGGATTCCTCCGCTTAAATCCTCATCTATGGAATACTCGGCAGTATCCACAACCAGCTCCAGCGCCAGGCTTCTGTTCACCTTATCTTCTGTATATTTCGGATCTTCCAGAACTGCTTTAATAAGTGCTGCATGGCCCTGCTGCATCTCGGATTTCAGGGCAGCCCACCATTCATCGCCGAAGGTTCCGCTTGTATGTCCGCTCATAATGGAAAAACAATCATTCTGCAGGTCATTCAGGATTTTGCTGTATCCCTCATTTTTCAGATACTCCGGATACTGTCGTAAAAGCATCTCCGTTGTAATATCCGTAACTTCATAAGCAGTATTTCCGCCGCCCGCATTCCAGATGATCTGTGCACCTGTAAGTTTTTCATTTCCTGCGGCAAATTTAATACCATTCCATCTCACTTTTGCTCCTGAGAAATAAACTTTTTTCAGGGCATTGCAGTTTTTAAACGCATTGCTCTCCACAGAACTTAAGAAGGTAAATATCATGATCTCGCTGATCTTTGTACAGCCTTCAAATGCATTTTTGCGGATCGTTGTCAGCGATTTCGGAAGATATATCTCTCCGGAAAGTGCGCTGCAGCCTTTCATAAGTTCAGCCTCGATCACTTTAAGTCCATCCGGGAACGCAATCGTCTTAAGGGCACTGCAACCGTAAAAAGCTCCTGCTCCAATGGATGTGATACCTGTACCAAGACGTACTTCCTGCAGGGATTTACAGTTTTTAAAGGCATTCTTTCCAATAGATTTCATATATTTATCGGAAATGGAAACCTTCTTTACTTTCGTGCCTGCAAAAGCAGAATCTCCGATAGCTTTTACATTAAACTTTCTGGAATCCAGAGTGATCGTATCCGGAACTTTTACTGTTGTCGCTGTTCCAATGTATTTAAGAAGAGTGATCTTACCATCGCTTTCCACTTTGTAATTCCAGTTTGCAGATGCGGAATTCGCCATTCCTTTTACGGAAATATAAAATTTCTTCGAAGCAGCCGGATAAATCTTATCCGCACTTGTTTTTGTGGAGACATTCAGGGTAAATATACCGTTTCCGCTGGCAGTAAGACGATTGTTTTTGTCCAGCCATGCGGAAGTTTTTGCACTGTTTTCCACAGAACAGGAGTAGGCCGCATTACCTTTTACAGAAATCTGAAGTGCCTGATTGAAAATCTCCTTACTTAATACATACACACCTTTTGTCTTATCATATTTCAAAAAGCTCTGCTGCTTCAGCTGGATGCTCTGAGCTCCCTGCTGTATTACATTTACTTTTTTAACTGCTGCCTTATAATGCTTCGTCTCATCGGCTTTGATGGTGATCACAGCAGCTCCCACACCAGCCAGTTTCAGTTTGTTTTTATCCTTATTTACAACCTGCACGGCTTTGGAATTGCTGTAAAAATGAAGCTTCGTGCCATCACTGTTTTTTACGGTTGCATTCAGTGTAACGGTTTTTCCTTTCTGAGAAGGTTTGCAGATCATTCCGCTGGCACTGATTGTCTGTGTGGCTTTTGTAATCGTAAACTTTACGGTCTTCTTTGTTTTTCCAAAAAGACCTTTTCCATTGACTGTGAGCACCGCAGTTCCCGGCTCTTTGTTTTTGGTACAGGAAACCGTATAATGGGTGCCTTTTTTCAGGGTTACTCCCTGGAATTTCACAGTTACGGTCGGTGTCTGTGCCTTTCCATTCCATGTAAAACTGGTTCTTGACAGAGTCACCGTTGCTTTGCTGAGATCTGCCTTTGTCCAGTGTGCATAAAGCGTCTGGTTCTTTGTCAGTTTAAACACCGTAGACGCGGTTACCTTACTGCCGCCGGATGCCTTGGTGTACCAGCCGAGGAAATAATAGCCACTGCGGGTTGGAGTTGGCAGTGTGCCGTATTTGCTGTTGGTCTTTACCTGTTTTGAGGTGGTTTTCAGAGTTGCGTTCTTTGCATTTTTGTTAAAAGTGATCTTGTAGCTCTTACTCTGGCTCTGATCCTGATAGTTTGTGGTCCCGTAGTGGAAACGGATGCAATGATCGCTGTGATAGCCCAGGATCTCCGGATCAGAATCACTGCAGTCATAATAGCCAAACACTTCTGCATCCTCTGAAAGCTTCTCCCACTGTGCCTTGGTGCCTTCATAATAAAAATCCACTTTATCTACAGTTCCAGGATAATAAACACCGTTGGAACTGCCTCCATGTACAGCATCCGTGCCCAACTCTCCAAATGCATATTCTCCTAATTCCTGGAGATTTTTATAAACAACAACCCTTTTACAAAAGGATAGCCACTCGAACGCCCCTTCGCCCAATTCTTTAAGATTTTTGGGAAGTATCAGCTCCTTTATCATGCTGCAGCCGCTAAAAGCCTGCGCACCTATTTCGGTAATGTTGTCCCCGAATTTAACAGACGTCAGTGCCGAGCATCCAAAAAAAGCTCTTTCAGCGATCGTTTTCAACGAATCCGGCAATACGATACTATTCAAAGATCCACATAATTCAAATGCTTTGTCCGCGATTTCCTGTAGCTTGTTTCCAAATTTTACAGTCTTCAGATTTTTGCAGTTGTAAAAAGCGTTCCCTCCGATATACTCCAGTGAATCCGGAAATGTAACGGCTGTCAGAGAAGTGCAGTAATCAAATGCCCCACCGAGTATATGCTGTAAACTGTTTGGAAGGGTAACTTCTTTTAGATCCTCACAAAAGGAAAAAGTGTTATAACCTATACTTTTTACTCCGTCCGGAATAACTATTTTTGTCAATCCGGTTTTATAAAATATACTATCATCAAGCTCTGTAAGATTTTTGGAAAGCTGTACCGATTTCAGCTTCTTACAGCCTGCAAAAGCATACTCGTAAATATTCTCAACACTATCCGGGATCTTTATCTCTTTCAGTGACTCACACTCATAGAACGCATAACCCCTTATTTTTTTCAAAGAGTTTGGAAGCTGTACACTCTCCAGATTTTTGCATTTCACGAAACTGTAATTTCCAATCTCTGTGATTCCTTTTTCT
>CAVEKJ010000112.1:0-6275 GCA_963616205.1 Prevotella sp. | reverse complement strand
ATCATATAGTTTAAGATTCCCTGTGAAATGAAGGGACCAAAATATTTATCATGGAGGTTTAAAAATTATGGTTTTAAAAGAAATATGTATTTTGAGGATAATGAAGTGGAACAGGAGGTAGAACAACAATGATCAGGAAGCTGTTACATAGTATTCGGGAATATAAGGCTTCTTCCATAAGAACTGCGGTTTTTGCAGGGCTTGAAGTATTGCTGGAAATTGTTATTCCGTTTTTTATGGCCGATATTATTGACAAGGGCATTTATGGCGGAAATATGAACGTCCTTCTGAAGCTGGGCATTATGATGGGAATCTGTGTCATTGTCGGCTTGCTGCTGGGATTTTTTGCAGGAGCAGAGGCGGCAAATGCTTCGGCAGGCTTTGCGAGAAACTTAAGAAAGGATATGTATTATCATATCCAGAAATTTTCATTTGCAAATATTGATAAATTTTCAACGGCAAGTCTGGTTACACGACTGACAACAGACGTCACAAATATCCAGAATGCCTATATGATGATCATACGTATTGCGGTAAGGGCACCACTTATGATGATCTTTGCACTGATCATGTCCTGCACGATCAACTGGAAGCTGGCCCTTATTTTTCTTATTATGATCCCGGTTCTGGGTGGCGGCCTTGTATGGATCATCTGGAAATCACATCCGATTTTTGAAAAAGTATTTAAGCAGTATGATAACCTGAATGGTGTTGTGCAGGAAAATGTAAGCGCGATCCGTGTTGTAAAAAGCTTTGTACGTGAGGAACACGAAAAAAATAAATTTCAGAAAATTTCCACGAAGCTGTTTGAGACGTTCTGTCGGGCAGAACGGTATATGGCATTAAATGCCCCGCTGATGCAGCTGGTAGTTTATGTCTGTATGATCCTTGTGTTCTGGTTTGGGGCACGTATCATCGTACTGTCAGGGGCAACAGAGCTTACGACCGGAGAATTAACCAGTCTGATCATTTATGCGATGCAGATTCTGACTTCCCTGATGATGCTGTCTATGGTGCTTGTTATGATCACGATCGCGCAAAGCTCCGCAGAACGTATTGTTGAGGTGCTGGATGAAAAAAGCAGCCTGACCAATCCTTCTGATCCGGCCATGGAGGTCAGAGATGGAGAGATCTGTTTCGAACATGTGGATTTCAGCTATTCTGACAATAAAGAGAAGCTGTGTCTGAAGGATATCAACCTGAAAATTGCTTCCGGACAGACCGTTGGTATCATCGGCTCCACAGGCAGTGGAAAAAGCAGCCTGGTTTCGCTGATCCCGCGTTTGTATGACGTTACAGGCGGAAGCGTTTCTGTTGGTGGAATGGATGTAAGAAGCTATGATATTGCAACACTTAGGGATAAGGTTGCGGTTGTTCTCCAGAAAAACACATTATTTTCCGGAACTATCAAGGAAAACCTACGCTGGGGAAATGAAGCTGCCACAGATGAGGAGCTTGTGCATGCGTGTAAGCTGGCTCAGGCAGATGAATTTGTTGTGGGGCTTCCGGAAGGCTACGATACCTATATTGAGCAGGGTGGAACCAATGTATCCGGCGGACAGAAGCAGAGATTATGTATTGCCCGTGCACTGCTGAAAAAGCCGAAGATCCTTATTCTTGATGATTCCACAAGTGCGGTGGATACAAAAACAGATGCACTGATCCGACGGGCATTTAACAAAGAAATCCCGGATACAACGAAGATCATCATTGCGCAGAGGATCTCATCTGTACAGGATGCGGATATGATCGTTGTGAAGGATGGAGGACGCATCAATGCAGTGGGAACACATGATGAGCTTATGGAGACCAATGAAATTTATCAGGAGATTTATCAGTCTCAGCAAAAAGGAGGGGACGGAAAATGAGACAGTATGATGGAAAAACCATTAAACGCTTAATGCGTTACATTTATGAGCATTCAAAAGGATTGTTCATACTGGCAGCTGTCTGTGTCCTTATTTCTACGGCTGCCAATACAGGTGGATCAATGTTTATCCAGATACTGATCGACCAATATATTGAACCACTTCTTATGACAGAGCATCCGGTATTTTCCGGCCTGATAAAAATGCTTTTGTTAATGGGAGGTATTTACTTACTGGGAGCCGTATGTACCCTGCTGTACAGCCAGTTTATGGTCAACATTTCCCAGGGCTGCCTGAAAACCATCAGGGACGATATGTTTAACCATATGCAGAGCCTTCCGATCCGGTATTTTGATACGCATACACACGGAGACATTATGAGTCATTATACCAATGATACGGATACACTGAGACAGTTTATTTCACAGGCACTTCCACAGCTGTTTTCCAGTGTGGTCAGCGTGGTTTTCTCATTCTGCATCATGGTATATTACAGCATTCCGCTTTCCATAGTAGTTGTAGTGATAACCATTCTCATATTACTTATCACAAAGTATATTGCGGCACACAGTACCAGATATTTTGGAAGACAGCAGACATCTCTTGGAAATATCAATGGTTACATTGAGGAGATGCTGGAGGGACAGAAGGTTGTCAAGGTATTCTGCCATGAGAGAAAGGCGGAAGAGGGTTTTGACAAAAAGAATGACCAGCTGTATCAGGATGCCAGAAATGCCAACCGATATGCGAATATCCTGATGCCGATATTAAGCCAGATCGGAAACCTTCAGTACATTCTGCTTGCAATACTGGGAGGCTGCCTGGTTCTTACCGGAAAAGGAAATATAACGGCCGGGGTCGTAGTAGCCTTTCTTTCCCTGTCAAAAGCCTTCTCCATGCCGATCCAGCAGATCTCGCAGCAGATGAGCATGGTGTCAATGGCACTTGCAGGTGCACAGCGTATTTTTGACCTGATCGATGAAGAGTCAGAGAAAGATGAAGGATATGTTACCCTGGTCAATGCAAGGGAAAGTGGTGAAGGCTTATGCGAGAGTGGGGAACGCACAGGAATCTATGCCTGGAAGCATCCGCACCATGACGGAACGGTTTCCTATACCAGGATGAAGGGTGACATCCGTATGAATGAGGTGGATTTTGGCTATGTGCCGGAAAAACTGATCCTGCGGGGCGTGACGGTCTATGCAGAGCCTGGACAGAAGGTGGCATTTGTGGGATCTACAGGTGCCGGAAAAACCACAATTACAAATCTGATCAACCGATTTTATGACATTGATGACGGAAAGATCCGCTATGACGGAATTAACATTAACAAGATTAAAAAAGCGGATCTCAGACGTTCGCTGGGAATCGTACTTCAGGATACCTATCTGTTTACCGGCACAGTGCTTGATAATATACGTTATGGAAAACTGGATGCTACAGATGAAGAGTGTATAGAGGCGGCAAAGCTTGCAAATGCAGATGATTTTATACGCAGCCTGCCGGATGGATACGAAACCATGCTTACCGGGGCCGGAGAAGATCTGAGCCAGGGTCAGAGACAGCTTCTTGCGATCGCAAGGGCAGCGGTAGCTGATCCGCCGGCGATGATACTGGATGAGGCAACCTCATCGATCGATACCAGAACCGAAAAAAGCGTACAGGATGGCATGGATAAGCTGATGAAAGGAAGGACTACCTTTGTTATAGCACACAGACTGTCAACCATACAGAACTCAGATGTCATCATGGTGTTAGACCACGGACGGATCATCGAGAGAGGAAACCATGAGAGTCTGATCGGGAAGAAAGGAACCTATTATCAGCTTTATACAGGAGCATTTGAAATGGAGTAAAATTAAGGGAGGTTAAAAGGTTATGAGTTTGGAAGAAACGGAAAAAAATCCGCTGGCATCGGCTCCGATCGGAAGTCTGATGATGAAGTATGCGATCCCCAGTGTCGTGGCACTGGTGGTAAATGCACTGTACAACATTGTTGACCAGGTGTTTATTGGATGGGGAGTCGGAACATTGGGAAACAGTGCAACAAACGTAGTATTTCCTCTGAACATGGTTGTTACGGCACTGTCGTTGCTGCTTGGAGACGGCGGCGCAGCCTATCTGAGCTTGGAACTTGGACGCAGTAATAAAAAGAAGGCAGAAAAAGGTGTGAACAATACGCTTTCATGGCTGATTATCGTAGGAATCGTTTTATGTATCATCTGCGTGATATTTCTGAAACCACTTGTCGGATTATTCGGTGCAACGCCGGATAATCTCAGCTACGCACTGGAATACGGAAAAATTGTTGTGCTGGGATTTCCATTTGTGGTTATCGGTTCCGGCATGTGTTCCATAATCCGTGCAGATGGTACGCCGCAGCTTACCATGATCTCAATGATCGTAGGCTGTCTGGCAAATGTGGCACTGGATGCCCTGTTTGTCCTTGACTTTGGCTGGGGAATGACAGGAGCAGCAGTGGCAACCGTGATCGGACAGATATTATGCTTTGCGCTTTGCATGTGGTATATTCCGAGATTTAAAACCGTAAAGATACGATTAAAAGATATGAAGCCGGAGCTTCGTATGCTGAGAAAAATGGCAGGGTTTGGAGTATCCAGCTTTATAGCACAGATCGCAGTTGCGATTATTATGACAGTGATCAATTATTATCTTGTTCACTGTGGGACAGATTCAAAATACGGTGCAGATATTCCACTGGCGGCTTTCGGTATCGTTATGAAATTCAATACGATCCTGACATCAATCGTAATGGGAATCGGAACCGGGGCACAGCCTATCGTCGGATACAATTATGGTCGTGCTGATTATAAACGAGTGAAAAAAACACTGTCAACAGCAGTAATTTCAGCCACAATATTTGCAGTTATCTTTTTCCTTGTTTTTCAGTTGCTTCCAAAACAGCTTACTGCATTATTCGGAAATCAGGGAGAGCTGTATACGGAATTTTCAATCATGTCCTTCCGTATTTTTACACTACTGTGTTTCCTGAATGGATTTCAGGCGGTAGCGGCAATCTTTTTCCAGTCAATTGGAAAGTCTGTACTGTCCGGTGCGATTTCATTAAGCCGTCAGATTGTATTTCTGATCCCGGCCGTGATCATTCTGTGTAACTGTATTGGAGTCAAAGGTGTGCTGTGGGCCGGCCCGGTGGCAGATGGACTGGCATTTATCCTGGCACTTATACTGATTCTTGCGGAAATGAAAAAGATGAATTGTCTGGACAAAAGAAAGGGGTAAAAAAACATGAAGAAAGTAATAACCATAGGACGGGAACTTGGAAGTGGCGGACGGACGATCGGAAAAATGGTGGCAAACCGCCTGGGGATTCCCTATTATGACAGGGAACTGATCGACAAGGCAGCGGAAAATTCCGGATTGACAACACAGTATATTGAATCCAGTGAGCAGAGGATCACAAACAGCTTTCTGTACAATGTGGCAATGGGAACCAGCTATGGATATGGAATCCTCCAAAATGCCAACAACCAGACCCTGCCATTATCAGAACAGATCTATGAGGCTCAGACTAAGGTGATCACAAAATATGCCAATCAGGGAAGCTGCGTGATCGTAGGCCGGTGTGCAGACCAGATCCTTGCAGACAGGGATGATGTATTTCGTGTATTTATCTATGCAGATATGGATAAGCGCGCGGAGCGGGGAGTCCAGGAATATGGAATGGCAAAGCAGACAGTGCGAAAGGAGATCGAGAAGTCTGACAAAGAACGAAGCCGACATTACAATACCTTCACGGATAAGACATGGGGAGACCGGCACAATTACGACCTGATGTTGAACAGCAGCAAGCTGGATTACGAAAACTGTGCAAAGGTGATCTGCAGCCTGGTGAAAGAACTGTAAAAGCAAAAGAACTTTAAAGTCAGAACAAATATTCAGCCAATATATACAAGGCATCTGCATCTGAAAAACAGGAGCAGATGTCTTTTTTCATTGATGAGTAAAATAAACACATTGATTTAAGGGAATGATATAAAAAGAGAAATGAATTGTAAGGTCAGGCTTATCATGTTAATATGTCTATATACAAAAGAATAGTCCCAGTTCCCCGGAGAGGAGAAATCATGCGTGATGAGACGAAGATGGACGTATATACGTCTGGAGTGACCGGTGCGGAGTACGATGCAGGAATGAAACAGCTTATGAGCAATAAGGAGATTCTTATTCCTATTCTGCAGATGACAGTACCGGAGTTTAACACGTGCTCACAGGAAGAAATCCTACAATGTTTGGATATTTCTTCTATTACAAAAGATGATTTCATAAGTGATATACCAAATATAGAGAAGGGTTTGAAATAAGGCTGCCGTGTTACTGTTCAGAGGTATGCATAAGTCATTGTAAAAAATGACGAAATTTATTTTT
>CAVEKJ010000111.1:1244-6337 GCA_963616205.1 Prevotella sp. | reverse complement strand
TGCGCAGCCTATGACCACAGGATCTATGATGAGATCGGCGGTTTTCCGGAGCGTGCGATCTTTAATGAAGACATGATCTATGCAGGATGGATGGTAAAAAAAGGCTATGGCATTGCCTATGTATCAGAAGCGCGGGTTTATCATTCTCATAATTACAGCTGCAGGCAGCAGTTCCACAGGAATTTTGACCTGGGAGTTTCCCAGGCGGAACATCCGGAGGTTTTTGAGGGAGTACCATCCGAAGGTGAGGGCATCCGTCTGGTAAAAAAAAGCATGGGATACCTTCTGAAAACAGGACATATATGGCTGATTCCAGGACTGTTTTTACAGAGTGCTTCCAAATACGCCGGATATTTTCTTGGAAAACGCTACAAAAAACTCCCTGAAAAACTGATCCGGATCTGTACCATGAGCCCGGAATACTGGAAAAAGGACAAATAAGCCGGGGTCACGCTTTTTTAAAAGAGATATCACAGTTTAAACACAATTCCCTGTTAAACTGTCTCTTATAAAACAGAGAAATGCATCAGATAACATAGAAGGGAGCACCAAGAGCATGAGTGAAGAAAATAAATGGGGAACAGACCTGCCGGATAAGAATGGAAATGCTCCAACAGAACAGCCCCCGCTGACACATCCTTATTCTGCAGGACGCAGGATGCAGGAAGAGAGTCAGGCCGGCAGTACCGGTGCCGGACAGAACGAGGGAACTTCTGAGGAGAAACCGAAATACGGACATTATGAAGTGCATCAGCCTCAGGCTGGTAATTATGCCGGTGGAAATATACCGCCCAAGAAACCACGCAGACCGAAAAGATCCTCCGGCAATGGCGGCAGCAGCTTTGGAAAAAAGGCAGCCACAGCAGTGGCACTGGCAGTGATCTTTGGCCTGGTAGCTGGCGCGGTTTTTCAGGGCGTGAACATTGCGGCAGATAAATACAGAGGAAATGACAGCAGCACACAGATCGAAAAGACCGAGACACTTACCGGAACAGAGGACAGTACGGATAGCAGTACCGCTGATTCCAGTGTGAAGGATATTGTGGCAGAGAGCGGTACGGTAGCCGGTGTGGCACAGGCAACCATGTCTTCCATCGTTGCCATTACATCTGTCAGTGTTCAGGAAATCCCAAGCTTTTTTGGATACGGAACACGTCAGTATCAGAGTGCCGGAAGCGGTTCCGGTATCATTGTAGGTGAGAATGACAGTGAGCTCCTCATTGCGACAAACAATCATGTGGTATCCGGCGCGACCACACTTACCGTTTGTTTTGCAGGCAGCGATGTGGTAGGAGCGGAAGAAGAAACACAGGCCATGGCCAGCGGCGACAGTGCGGGAAGCAGTTCTGATGGAGATGTAAATGTAGACAATGCGGTTTCTGCCAAGATCAAAGGTACGGATGAAGAAAACGATCTGGCAGTTGTGGCAGTGGAGAAATCAGACATTCCGGATGACACGATGAAAGAGATCAAGATCGCCCAGCTTGGAAGTTCGGATGATCTTGTAGTAGGTGAGCAGGTAGTTGCCATCGGAAATGCTCTCGGATATGGTCAGTCCGTTACTTCCGGATGGGTCAGCGCCCTCAACCGAAGTATCAGCACAGAGGATGGAGAGACCAGTGGACTGATCCAGACCGATGCGGCCATCAATCCCGGAAACAGTGGTGGCGCATTGCTGAACATGAATGGTGAAGTGATCGGCATCAATGCGGCCAAATACGCGGACAGCCAGGTGGAAGGCATGGGATATGCCATTCCGATCTCCAAGGCGGAGCCGATCCTGGAAGATCTGATGAACCGTGAAACAAGGGATAAGGTGGAAGATTCCTCCAAGGTAGGCTACATGGGAATCAAAGCAGCAGACCTTACCACAGAGGCGATCCAGATGTATAATATGCCGGCAGGCGCTTTCCTTACGGAGGTTACAGAAGGTGGTGCGGCAGATAACGCAGGGATCAAAAAAGGTGACATCATTGTGAAACTGGACGGCCAGAAAGTAAGCGGCAAGGATGACCTGATTGACAAACTGCAGTATTATGAATCCGGAGAAACCATCGAAGTGGTGATCTCCAGGGCAAACAGTGGCGAATACAAGGAACAGACCGTAGAAGTAACTCTGGGAAGCAAACCGTCTTCCGATAAATAAAAGCAAATACAGAAAAATCTTTACAGGGAACCACATAGGGACATGTGGTTCCCTGCCTGTGCATCCGGGCGGATTTATAAAAACTTAATTTGATACATCAGGATTATGTGCTATAATAGGCATAATAAAAACCAGAAAGGAAACGTTATGGCAGATCAGTTTGATAATAATAAAGACAATGACCAGGAGCAGAAATATGAGAAATTCTGCTTTTTATGCCGCAGACCGGAGAGTCAGGCAGGGAAGATGATCGACCTTCCCAATCATATACATATCTGCGCAGACTGCATGCAGAAGAGCTTTGATACCATGAATACCCAGATGAGCAATGGAAATTATTCCGATCTTTTTAACATGCCAAATGTGAGCATGATCGACCTCAGCAGTCTCCAGAACCCTGGTAACCAGGCGAAGAAGATCAAGAAGAAATCCGAGACACCGAAGCCGGTGATCAATCTTAAGGATATCCCGGCACCGCATAAGATCAAGGCAACCCTGGATGAATACGTGATCGGACAGGAATATGCCAAGAAAGTAATGTCCGTAGGTGTATACAATCATTATAAGAGAGTTGCCACAGATACCATGGATGATATTGAAATCGAGAAATCCAATATGCTGATGATCGGACCCACAGGTTGCGGTAAGACTTATCTGGTGAAGATGCTTGCCAAACTTCTCCAGGTGCCGCTGGCAATCGCAGATGCCACATCCCTTACAGAGGCCGGATATATTGGTGATGATATCGAGAGTGTAGTATCCAAGCTTCTGGCAGCTGCGGATAATGATGTGGAGAAAGCAGAGCATGGAATCATTTTCATTGATGAGATCGATAAGATCGCCAAGAAGAAAAATACCAACCAGCGTGACGTCAGTGGTGAGGCTGTCCAGCAGGGACTTCTGAAACTTCTGGAGGGAAGCGAAGTGGAGGTTCCGGTAGGTGCCACCAGTAAGAACGCAATGGTCCCTATGGTGACAGTCAATACAAGAAACATCCTGTTTATCTGTGGCGGTGCGTTCCCGGATCTTGAGAATATCATCAAGGAACGTCTGAACAAGCAGGCATCCATCGGATTTTATGCAGATCTGAAGGATAAATATGACAATGATCCTCATGTGCTGGAGAAAGTTACGGTAGATGACCTCCGTGCATTTGGAATGATCCCGGAGTTTATCGGCCGTCTTCCGATCATCTTTACCCTGAACGGACTGACAGAAGATATGCTGGTGAAGATCCTTAAAGAGCCGAAGAATGCGATCCTGAAACAGTACCAGAAGCTTCTGGCACTGGATGAAGTGAAACTGGAGTTTGAAGACGGTGCACTGCACGCCATTGCCCGTAAGGCACTGGAGCGTCATACAGGAGCCAGAGCTCTTCGGGCTATTCTTGAGGAGTATATGCTGGATATCATGTATGAGATCCCGAAAGATGACAATATTGGTGAAGTGGTGATCACAGAGGGATACATCCAGGGTAACGGAGGCCCGAAGATCCTTATGCGCGGCCAGGAGATCCCGGCACTGGAGGGATAAGCGGAGCTTGTGGAAGAGAATCATATAAGCACCATATAAGAAGCAAAAGGTTCTGCAATATATAAAGGAGCGTGACAGATATGGCAAAAAGCAGTTTTTGGGATGATCTGGGAAACACACTGACAAGAAAAGCAAAAGGCTTAAGTTCCAGAGCGGAGAATCTTTATGAGGTTCAGAAAATCCGTAACAAGCTTTCCGCACAGGAACGCATGACTGAGAAACTGATGATGGACATCGGCAAGATGATCTATACACGTTATGAGCATGGAGAGGCAGTTGATGGTGAGGTAGGAGCGATCTGTGAAGAGATCAGCCAGCATATGCTGGAGGCGGATCACTACAGAGACGCCATTGCAGCCAGCAAAGGAGAGAAATTCTGTCCGGCCTGCCATAAGGCTGTGATGCGTGAAGCAAGCTTCTGCCCGTATTGTGGAGCGGCATGCCCGACGGCGGAACTGGAAGAGAAGGCTACGGATGTGATCGAGCAGTCAGATGAGGAACTGGAAGAAGCTGCTGAGGCAGAAGTGACGGAGACTGCGGAAGAAGTGTCAGAAATGCCGGAAGAGGCAGAAGTGACAGAAGAAGCAGAGGCGGCAGAAACACCGGAAGAAGCTGAAGTGACAGAAGAAGCAGAGGTGGCAGAAACGCCAGAAGAAGCGCCAGCAGCACCGGAAACAGCAGCGACAGAACAGGAAGAAACAGAGACAGATTCAGAAGAGCCGGAAGCAGAAACAACAGAAGATAAAAACGAATAACGATGCAGATATACAAGAAGGCAGGTTTCCCACAGCGGGAGGCCTGCCTCTGTACTATAAGGATACAAACTATAAAGTAGCAGAAAAGGGAGGGATGGCTATGTTCTGGAATTTACTGACAGCAGGGATCTTTGGTGCAGACTATTATATAAAGAAGAAAATCAATGCATCCGAAAAGAAAAATCTGAAAAAAGAATATCTGGGTGGCAGACTGATCTTAAGAAACTGCCATAATCACGGGATGATGCTTGGAATATTAAAAAACAAAGATAAAGAAACGTTAAGAGATGCCACATCTATGGTAATGGGCGGCGTGATCTGGGAGTACATCCACACAATTGGGAAAAAAGGCTCACATGCATCCAAACTTGGGCTTTCCATGATCCTGGGCGGTGGATTGAATAATTATACAGAACGGCGCAGAAAAGGCTATGTTACAGATTATGCAAGTCTGGATGTGGGAAATCCGAAACTTAAGAAGATCGTATTTAATATTTCAGATCTTTTTATACTGGCAGGTGCAATCCTCTGGGGTGGAAGCGAGATTTTTTCCGAAAAAGAAAAATAAATAAAAAAACAGAAGTGCCGGAACATGGCGCTTCTGTTTTTTTGATCTTGGATAAAATAAAAAAGAATGCAGGAAATGGGACTTGAACCCA
>CAVEKJ010000111.1:0-1234 GCA_963616205.1 Prevotella sp. | reverse complement strand
CACACGATCTTGCGACCACAGGCACCTGAAGCCTGCGCGTCTGCCAATTCCGCCATTCCTGCATTTTTTCAACCGATTTACTTCGCTTTGTTTAGCTCCGTTCGTCGACTGCTCACTTATAATAACCCAGGAATCGAAGAATGTCAATAGAAAAATTCAAAAAAATTAAAAAAATTTGAAAAAAATATTTTGAGTTAGTTTTATGCACTTTTTTTGCATATGGTGTTGAAAAAAGACGATTCCTGTGATACAATCTTGAAGATTTAGGATAAAATAAGAGAACAAAGAAAGGGAGATTGTATGAAAGCATTTCTGATATTGGAAGATGGCCATGTATTTACAGGAACCAGCATTGGTTCTGCAAGGGAAGTCATCAGTGAAATTGTCTTTAACACTTCCATGACCGGTTATCTGGAAGTAATGACAGATCCTTCTTACGCAGGACAGGCGGTATGTATGACATATCCGCTGATCGGAAACTACGGAATCTGTTATGATGACCAGGAATCAAGGAAGCCGTGGATTGACGGATTTATTGTACGCGAATTATCACGAGTTCCCAGCAACTTCAGAAGCGTAGACACCATTCAGCATTTTCTGAGCAAAAACGACATTCCGGGAATCGCAGGAATTGACACCAGAGCACTGACTAAGATCCTTCGTGAGAAAGGAACTATGAACGGAATGATCACAGTTGATGAGAACTATGATCTGGATACAATCATCCCCCGCTTAAAAGCATATACAACAGGAAAAGTAGTAGAGAAAGTTTCCTGCCGCGAGAAAGAAGTGCTTAAGGGGAACGGACCGAAGGTTGCTCTTCTTGACCTGGGCGCCAAGAGAAACATTGCCCGCTCACTGAACGAGAGAGGATGCCAGGTTACCATTTACCCGGCTCTGACACCGGCAGAAGAGATCCTGGGAGAGAATCCGGACGGCATCATGCTCAGCAACGGCCCTGGAGACCCGAAGGAATGTACTTCTATTATTAAAGAGATCAAAAAACTTTACGATTCCGATGTGCCGATCTTTGCCATCTGCCTCGGACATCAGCTTATGGCTCTTGCAACAGGCGGAGATACCCATAAGATGAAATACGGCCACAGAGGTGGAAACCATCCGGTCAAAGACCTGGAGACAGGAAGAGTTTATATTTCCTCTCAGAACCATGGATACGTTGTAGACGCAGAAGGCCTTGAGGAGAAAAACATCGCACATCCTGCATTTGTAAACG
>CAVEKJ010000110.1:774-6362 GCA_963616205.1 Prevotella sp. | reverse complement strand
GGCAGTGGATCACGAAGGATCCAAAAGCCGGAGATGTCATTTATTTCAAAAACACCCAGAGAATCCATCACGTCGGCATCGTCGAAAAGGTAGCCAGCGGAATCGTCTACACGATTGAAGGGAACACATCCGGAGGCAGCGCCGTCATTGCGAATGGTGGCGGGGTATGTAAGAAATCGTACAAGCTGAGCAATGGGAATATCGCGGGATATGGGAGGCCGAAATACGACGTGGAAAAAGCAGCAGTAACACCGGGATGGAAACAAGATGCAACCGGCTGGAAGTGGCAATGTGAAGATGGATCTTTCCATAAATCCACATGGAAGGCCATTAACGGGCATTGGTACTACTTCAAGGATGACGGATACATTGCGACGGGCTGGTATCAGATCGGCAATGAGTGGTACTATTTTCAGCCGACTGGAGGGCTTCAGGGTGCATGTTACCATGAATCCGACAAGCGGAACGGTAGCCTTGAAATCTGGAATATCTGATGTTTTGCGTTCTACCGGTTCACTCTGCATCTTTGATGGTTACATCAAATAGTCATCTGTGCATAAATCCCCGGTAGACCGCAAAAGCCCTAAAAGTGACGGTTTTAAGCCATTTCTGTATATGCAAGCGATAATTACAGCAGAATACAAAAAATTCATGAGACCCTTGAAAACCCAGTGTTTTCAAGGGTTTTCTTTGTTTTCTGATTTTTAAAATTCGCTCTCATAATGTACGATTTTTGGCACGTAAGACACACATAAAACGCAAGTAGAACGCAATCAAATCTTGTCAATTTCAGAAATAAGTTCACTGATTTCCAGGTGTGTATAGACCTGTCGAGTGACGTTCTGACCCTTATGACCAACGATCCGCTGGATGAATCGTTCATCGACTTTGGCGGCCGTCAGGAGGGATATACAGGTGTGGCGGGTATCATGTGGCCGATGGCTGTCCATGTCGATCTGAGCGAGCAAGGGTATCCAGTAAGAGGCGAAATAGTTGTGATACTTGAAGTGCTCCCCATCCGGTGTGCTGATGAGGTATGGACAGTCCGGGGCCGTAGTCATCCAGTATTGGAAGAACGGCAGCAGCTTCGCGGCGATCGGGACGGAGCGGATCCCGGCATCGGTCTTTGATTCCTTCACATAAAACCAACGTTCATCAAGGTGAACGTCCTTCTTCTCGAGATCCAGAAGTTCACCAATGCGAAGCCCGGTATAAATTAAAATCAGGATAACGGTGTAATACATATTGCTCTCCCAAACTTCCCAGAGGCGGCTGATCTGATCCTTGGCGAACGGGGTGTGAGACCTGGCATCCGGGTTCCCGGCTTTGCTGATGTCGAGATAGGACACTACGTTCCTGTCCTTCGTGATGATCCCATGGATCACGGCGTAGTCAAAGAGGCCCTTCAACATGATCTTCAGTTTCTTCAATGTCGGTGTGTTCTTTCCTGAGCTGTCCACGACAGCCTGAAGGTGATCGATCCGGACGTCCACCATCCGCATATACCGGATTTTGTCGCAGAGCTTCCAGGCGGCTTTATAGCCCTTCACGTTTTGTGTAGATATTTCATCATATTTCCGCTTTGACCAGTCATTATAGACATCCTCCAACGTCTTATAGCTGAACTGCATGTCAAAGGGATCTTTGTTGTAATCGGACAGGGCCTGAAGCGCTTCGGCCTTGGTGGCATAGGTGCCGATGTTAATAAACTTCTGTTTTGCCCTCCCTGTCTCTGGATCTATGATCCATTCTTTCGTTTTTCGCACGCGCCACGGCTTCCGACGTTTGCCGGATTGCTTGATGACGGTGCCGTATCCGTTTGGTAATTTCATTCCGTAAACTCCTGTTCTTTGTAACAGATGTAACAGTGTAACACATACTCTATATACTATATATATATTTTTATATCTCTTTCATATATGAAACACTTCATATTTCAATATCTAAGAAGTTGTAGGTATCTGTTACATCTGTTACATCCGCATAAACTCTAGGGTTTTAACTGTTACATCATCTGTTACAACTCGTTACGTAACTGTTACTTGACAGAACAGATATTCGAGCTATACTTATTTCATCGCTACTTTAGCGCTCGTGCATTCTTGGAGGACCATGGAATACAGAGAACTAATCATGAAATTGCTTGATGGACTTGACGATCGGCGGCTTCGTCTGATCTATATCCATATCAGGGCGATGATGGGGCTGAGATAACTCAGCCCTTTTTCTTTTGGATTGAATCCAGGAAGTCCTCCAGAACCTTCCAACCCTGATCATCCAGCGCGCAAAGCCCGGAGATCAGACGTCTTTTAAATGAATCCTCCTCATCGGCCATCATGGCCCCAATGAAGGCCTCGATCTGTTCATCCCTGGTCAGCTGGATGAACATCTCCCCGGTTCCGTTCCGGAGCCAATCCTTGTTGACGTTAAATTCCCGACATATGGAATTGATGGTTTGGTCCGTTAAAGGATTTATTCCACATTCCCACTGCCCCACGGTATTCCTTTTTACTCCCAGCCTGTCAGCAAAGGCCTGCTGTGTCAGATCCAATTCTTTTCTGATCTTTTTTAGCCTGTCTTTCAAGTTTTCACCTCCCTTCTGTTCCTCAATTATACATTGGCTGCCTTTTGCGGTCAATAAAAATGTGCCATTGAAACAACAAAAAGGCATAAAAACAACAAAAAAACATTGACAGATGCTATCGAATAGCGTATGATTGCCATACAAACAACAAGAACGGTTGTGAACACAGGAGGAGACACATGGAGAACACATATCACAAGCTGTGCAACGATGCGCTTTATGCGATCCGGTCGAACAACGAGAGCCTGATCTATGAGTGTCTGGGAGCCGCACGGATGGCAAAGGTACTTGACGCCATCAACGCAGCGGAGTTCCGACACATCGAAAAAGCCCTGATCCCGGGGTGGATCAACAACGTGGCGCATCGGAAGGAACTGATGGACACCATCACATTGAAGGATATTGAGGAGGCGTAAAGATGGACCACAAAACACTTATCAACGTCGGATCCTGGGCGGTCAGACAGAAGCGTGTGACAAACAAATCACTTCGTGACCACTTCGGTCTGACGGAGGAAGAAGCGGATGACGTTTACGATCATCTGAAGGTGATCGGCATTGTCGGCAGTATGGGATATGTCGAGGAGCCACAAGAGGACAAACAGAGAATCTGTGATGCATTCGTTGGGGTGCTTCAGCTGACCAGGGATTTATTCGATGTGATGTCCCTGGAATACGATCCAGAGAAGGAGACCGTAACCGCGACATTCACCAGCGGCTACACGAAGACCGCCAACGTGGCGTGTGATTCCGGGGTCACGATGATTAAGGATATTGTAAAACAGATTAGCTAAGCAGATGCCCGAAATGGGCATCTGCCGGAAAGGAGATGAGAGTATGTCAGAGAAGGAAAAGCAGGTAATTGAGAAGCTGGCGAAGGAGCTGCCGAACATGACGGAGCATCAGCGGGGATACCTGGAAGGTACCCTTGCGACGGCCGCCGCAATGAGCAAGAAGGAGGAAGAAAAGGATGGAGGAGCTTCAGATCTTCAGTAATCCGGAGTTTGGCAACGTCCGGATCATGGCGCTTGATGCGGATCCTTGGTTTGTCGGCAAGGATGTAGCTCAGGCGCTGGGTTACACCAACACAAGCAAGGCGGTATCTGTTCATGTCGATCCGGAGGATAAGAAGTACATGATGCTTGACATAGCAGATGCCCAAAACGGGCATCTGCTGTCAGGTCGGACGAAAACGGTTGTGATTAATGAGTCGGGATTATACAGCCTGATTCTACTGAGTAAGCTGCCGAAGGCGAAAGAGTTCAAACGCTGGGTGACTTCCGAAGTCCTCCCGGCGATCCGTGGGACGGGACACTATACACCACATAAGGATATCAGTGTAGCGGTCACGGAAACAGACAGGCTGATCAGATGTGCCGAAATCATGGCGGGGTGTTTAATGGGTAATCGACAGTACGTATTAAACATCCTCCGCCATATTGTTCCGGATGTCGATGAGCTGGAAAAGGTCTCAATTTCCACTGATGATGGTGGGATCAAAGTACCAGTCACAGACAATACCGTAACACGAATCACCACAGGATGCAAGAAGCCGTTCAATCACAACCAGTTCAGCAACTATCTGATTGAGCACGACATTTCCCAGGCATGGCTTGAGAAGAAGCTGGGCTGCTCAAAGGGAATGGTCCGCAAATGGATGTATGGGCAGTCGAAGCCCTCAGAGTACTATAGGAAGAAGATTTGTGAAGCGTTGGAGCTTCAGGAAGGTTCTTTTGACAACAATTCACGGATTCGGAGGATAAAGGGATGCGAGTAATCATTGAGTTCAGAAAACCAAGCAAACGGACAATCTGGAAGCTCCAGAAGCTGGACAAGTGGCTTGATCGTCATCTTCCGCCGATGCTCACACTTCTGAGCGGAGCGCTTTTCATCGTCGGCCTGTTCGCAGTTCTCGGTGTAGTCGGTAGTATCGAATGTGATGCCCCGATCACCTGGTCATTGATTCGGATCGCCGTGGGTGGCTTCGTTTCCATGGTTCTTGGTGGGCTGATCGCGGGAGGGTTGAGTTATGAAGAAGAAAGTTGAATTCATCGGAGTACAGGAAGCCTCAGAGCTCACAGGGCTCCCGGAACAGACCATCCGTGTAGGACTGCAGCAGAAAGTTTTTCCTTGGGGTTATGCCATCAAGCGTAAGAGCACATGGGCCTACTACATCAACAAAACCAAGCTGCTGGAGTGCGAGACATGAAGACGCTGCAGCTGCTGCCGCATCAGATTCAGGCACTGGAGACATTGGCCGACAAGAATCATGTGCTGATCGCCCATGACATGGGGCTTGGGAAAACCTTCACCGGAGCTGAGAAGATGCACGAGTTGAACAATGCTGTGAATCTCGTCATCTGTCAGAAGTCGAAGATTTCAGACTGGATGGAGCACTTCGAAGATTATTACCCGGACGTCACGGCCTATAACCTCACGAAGAAACAGGGTGCGGATGTGTTCAGCTCCCGCGTGGAGCTTGGGTTGATCGGGAAGGATGAGATGATGGTGGGGGTCATTAACTATGAACTCATCTTCAGGCGGCCGTTCTTTTCGAAGCTGAGAGGCTTCACGATGATGTTGGATGAGTCATCCATGATCAACAACGAAGGGGCGAAGCGGTCAAAGTTCATTCTGAGGATGCATCCGGAATCGGTGATCCTGCTGTCAGGAACACCGACGGCGGGGAAGTATGAAAAGCTATGGACCACCTGCCGGCTGTTAGGCTGGAACATCACAAAACAGGCCTTTTGGGATAGCTACATTATCACCCGGACGGTTGATTATGGGATTGGATATCTGCAGGAAGAGGTATGCGGATACAAGAACGTAGAACATCTGAAGCAACAGCTTCGAGAACACGGAGCCGTATTCCTGAAGACCAACGAGGTCATGACACTACCGGATCAGGTTGAACAAGAGATCCTGCTAGAACCAACGAAGGAATACAAGGATTTCAAGAAAAACGGATACCTTCGGCTGAAGGATGGTACGGAGCTTATCGG
>CAVEKJ010000110.1:0-764 GCA_963616205.1 Prevotella sp. | reverse complement strand
GCTTTACGGTCGGCAGCTCTGCGGACAGTACCATAAAAAGAAGCTAGCGGCCTTCAGGGACATTCTGGAAAGTACGGAGGATAGAATCATAGTCTTCTACAATTTTACCGCTGAAATGGAGCTCCTGAGGGTGATCTGCAAGGAAGAACAGCGGCCGGTATCCATCCTGAATGGCAAGGTAAAAGACCTCAAAAATTATCAGGACTGTGACAACTCGGTGACGTTGATTCAGTACCAGGCGGGGGCGATGGGCGGAAACTTCCAGAAGGCGAACCGGATCATTTACTTCACCTTGCCGCTTGGTAAAGGATCCTGTGATTTATGGGAACAGTCGAAGAAGCGGATACACCGCATCGGACAGTCCAGGACATGCTTTTATTACTATCTGCTGGTGAAGGACAGCATCGAAATCAAGAACCTGCAGAGCCTGAAGATCGGCAAGGATCTGACGGATGACCTGTTTAGAGAGGGACGAAATGGAACGTAGATATTTTGATTGCCGCCGGTATATCAAGCCCGGAGACATCATAGAGTACGGCAGTGTGTGGGGCTGCGAGGGCATAGAAACGGTCGGATGGAGAAGGGATCAGCTGATGTGGAGGGGAAGGGTCGTCAAGGTGTATGAGAAGTTCATCTTCGTGAAGCTGAAGAACGTCACGGAGGGTTTGAATCGCTGGAACATCCATACACTGAACGGCCGGCGGGTAAAGAATGACTGTTTCTATGGATTTAAGGAGGTTACATGGACTTAAAGATTGGAGATA
>CAVEKJ010000109.1:4198-6403 GCA_963616205.1 Prevotella sp. | reverse complement strand
CTGTTATGAGATGGACAGTGGAATTTCCGAGGCAGAGGCTTACCGGAGATTTGGGGAACGGTGCGGGCAGGTGAAATATAAAACACTGTCAACATTGCTGATCCAGAATCTTCAGAAAGGAAGCAGGTATCTGTCTGATCTTCTGGAAAAGGAATCTGTAGAAGCCTGGGAGGAAAGAAAAAGAAAAGCAAGAGTGCTTGGAGACACAGCGGCAACAAAACTGCTTTTCCCTATGGTGCTGATGCTTATGGTGGTGATGGCGGTAATTATGCTGCCGGCATTTCTTTCCTTTTACGGAGGCTAAAAACCCAGAACAGAGAAAGGAAACGTGAGGTGACAAATGAAAATATGTGGAAGTATATAAAAGAATTTGCAATGGAAGAGGATGCGGTAGGTGTTGTGGAGATCATCCTGATTCTGGTGGTTCTGATCAGTCTGGTCATCATCTTTAAGGAACAGCTTACAGCACTTGTCAAAAAAATCCTTGCAAAAATCACCAAACAAAGTAACACGATCTGAAAATGAGAAGAAACGGTGATATCTGATAATATTACCGTTTTGGAAAGGAGAGGTACCCCTTGACAGGAACTGTGAAAAAAGGCAGCATTACGATCTTTCTGGCTCTGATCTTGAGCCTGGTTCTTTCTCTTGTGTGTGCCAGCATTGAATCTGTTCGCATGGCCGCTGCCAGAACACAGATACTCAACAGTATGGACATTGGCTTATATTCTCTGTTTGGACAGTATGACCGAACGCTTCTGGAAGATTATGATCTGTTTGCATTGTATGCAGGTGGAAAAGAAGAGCTGGATATGGCTTCTGTATATGATAATTTTGAGGTTTATATGAAACCTGTATTGAAACAGAACAGCCAGAAACTGGAACTTCTTCAGGGCGGTTTCAATGGTTATCAGCTTCTGAGCGATGGAAAGGGCGAGATTTTTTACCGGCAGGCTGTTCAGTATATGCGTGAAACACTGGGAAGTCAGGGGGTACAGACTCTTCTTGGAAAACTGAAAGATCAGGAAAAAAAGACAGAATCTGCTGAAAAGAAAGGAGAACAGGCAGAAAATGGGGGAACGCTGGATTCCTACGATTCTGCTGTCACAGATGCTGCACAGAAAAGCGAAGAAGCGAAAAAGGAGCAGGAAGAACGAAAAGATCAGGGAGATTTTGGAACTGGAGATGGCGGGGAGGATTTTACCGGCGGTGTCGATAAAAAAGTGGAAAATCCAATCCCAATCATCAGAAGAGTCCGAAAAATGGGACTTCTTGATCTGGTAGTACCATCAGATCGCGGGATTTCAGATGCGATTACAGACAGGAAAACACTGGCATCCGGAAGAAAGCTTCAGACAGGTCTGATGATGGACAGCGATATACAGTCCGATAATTCGTACACATCCGGTATACTATTTGGACAGTATCTGCTAAAGAAACTGGGAAATTACCGGAGACCGGCGGCGACAGGGCTGAATTATCAGGTGGAATATATTCTTGGAGGAAAAAACAGTGACCGGGAAAATCTGAAATCTGTAGCTGCCAAACTTCTTGTGATCCGTCAGGGAGTCAACATGGCGTATCTGCTCTCAGATGGCGGTAAACGGATACAGATCGAAACACTGTCTCTGGCGATCGCGTCTGGTTTTCTGATTCCACCGGCAGCAGCTGTGATCGAAGCGGCACTGATCTTCTGCTGGGCATTCGCGGAGAGTATCCTGGACGTTCGGGAACTTCTGGCTGGGGGTCATGTACCTCTTGTGAAAAAATCTTCAGACTGGCAGCTGTCATTGAGTAATCTGTCCAATATCCTGGACAGACTGGATTCTTCAAGAAAAGATTCCATGGATGGAATGTCTTATGAAGATTATCTTCAGGTTCTCCTTATGACAAAAGGGAAACAGGAGAAGGTTTTGAGAGGGATGGATATGATCGAGTGTTCCATACGTGAAAAAGGGAAAAGACCGGGATTTCAGATGGATCACTGCATCACAGCGCTGGAAGCATCTGCGGATGTAAAAGCAAACAAACGGAAAACATTTACCGTTACACGGCAGTATGCGTATGAGTAGAAAGGAAGGTGCACAGGGATGCTTTTTCAGAAAGAAAAAGAAGATAAGAATCAGATAAACAGACTGGATCAAAAAAAAGAAAGGCGCTCTCGAAGAGTTTTTTTCCTGCTTTCCCCGATGAGCTGGAAAACGC
>CAVEKJ010000109.1:0-4188 GCA_963616205.1 Prevotella sp. | reverse complement strand
CCTGTGCACCTTCCTGAAAAAAGCAAGTCTCACACTGGAAACTGCGCTGGTGCTCCCATTGTTTTTTTTCGGAGTGATCACACTGATCTCCTTTATGGATATTTATAAAATACAGACGGAACATCTGACCGGATTGTGCCAGAAAACCAAAGAAGCAGGAATGTATGCATATGGTGCTGGCGGTTCGGGGGCAGAGACCATTACACTGCCGGATGTATATTCCTACCAGCCCATCGGCGGCCTGATCCCGCTTCCAAAGGTGTGGTTCTATAATAAGATAAAAGTCCATGCATGGACAGGTGTGGTATATGAGGATGGGAAAGATATAACAGAAAGTCAGCCTATGGTATATGTAACAGAATCAGGAAGTGTATATCACAGAAAACTGGGATGCAGTTATCTGAATCTGTCTGTGCAGCAGGTGACCGGTTCCTCTGTAAAAAATCTGAAGAATACCTATGGAGAAAAATATCAGGCCTGTGAATTGTGCAGCCGTGGACAGGAGCCGGCAGGAATCGTATACATTACAAAAAAGAGCAATCGCTTTCACAATATGGAAAATTGCAGTGCTCTGAAACGATCGGTGCGTATGGTAAAAGAAGCAGAGGTTTCCGGAAAAATGAGTGCCTGTGGGCGATGTGGCTGAAAGGAGAAGATATGAGCAAAGGAGAAATCTTTATGACGATATTTCTTGGGATCAATACATGGACAGATATCCGAAAAAAGGAAATCTGTTTACCTGTGCTCTTTATATTTCTGGCAGGTGGAATGCTGTGGCAGATATGGCAGGGAACATTTTGGCCGGGAGGAGTTCTTTCCCTGGGGATTGGAATATGTATAATTTTAATTGCTTTGCTCAGCAGAGGAATGATTGGGTTGGGAGACGGGTTACTGATACTGGCAATGGGCTCTGTGATGAAGGCTGGAGAGTTGACAGGGATACTTTTTGCCGCATTACTGTTATGTGGGATTTATTCTGGCATTGAGCTTCTTGTGCGGAAGAAGACGCGAAGTGAAGAAATTCCTTTTGCACCGTTTCTGCTGATCGGATATCTGGGAGGTGTGTTTTTGTGAAAAAAATAAAAAAGGGGAGTTTTACCATAGAGGCTGCACTGCTTATGCCACTTATACTCATGGTCCTTATCGGAGTTTTGTACCTGGATTTTTTTGTACATAACAGGGCATGGCTGACTTCGGCAGCTTATGAGGCAGCGGTAAGTGGTAGTATGGAAGGGTATAAAAAGAAAGGAAATATATATGAAAAAGCAGATATCCAGGGCAGAATGCTGGGAAGTACGGCTTTGCCGGGAGGAGAAAATCTGAGCATGCAGACAAGTGAGGGAAAAACAGTGAAAGTAACGTATCGATTGGAAGTGCCGGCAGGGTTTCTGGGACAGAAGTGGAAAATGGAAGTCAGTGGAAAAGCAACACCTCTGCGGCCTACGGGATGGATCCGCAAAGTAAAAGGAACTGTGGATATACTGGAAGAGGTGACGCCATAAAATGAGAACAGAATATAAAAGAGATATGAACCATAATTATCTGATCTTAACCGGAGAAGAGATGATCGATACGGATTCTTATCAGGTAAGGATGATCGTGGCTAATGTGGTACCGGATCTTTTGCAGTGCCGGATACAGGGAATTGATGGAAAATTTATGGTGTACTACGATATAACTTCCAGGCATTCCATGACTGCACTTTTTGAGGAAAAGAAGATTGGCCTGGAATCTCTTCAGGTGATCCTGGGAGGTTTTATACAGATCATGGAGGAAATGTCAGAGTATCTTCTGAATCCCTGCCAGCTGGTCCTGGAACCGGAATATATTTATCTGGATGCAGAAAAGAAAAATGTGAGATTTTGTTATCTGCCCGGGTTTCATGGTGAGATACAGAAGCAGTTTCAGAGTCTGGCTGAATATATCCTGCCGAAACTGGATCATGAAGACGGGAAAGCAGTTATGCTGGGATATGGCGTATACAGACGAGCCCTTGAAGAAAGTTTTCATCTGGAATATATCAAAGAGGAATTATATAAAATATGTAATGGCGAGGTGGAAGATTTTTCCATATATGAAAAAAAGAAACCGGAGGTACGGTCAGAAAATCATATAGCAGATGAGGAAAAAGCCGAAGACTTATGGCAGATGGAAAGCTGGGAAAGAGAAAGCGATTCAGGCAACAAAAAGCCGAAGAAAAATTCCGGGGATATACAGAAAAGCAGGATAAATGAAATATGGAAGCCGATAGTCGGGTTTTGTATAGTACTGCTTCTGCTTCTTGGGATCACGGCAGGGATGGCAGGAGGATATATTCCAAGAGTAAGCAGGGAAATTTTTCTGGGATGTGTTTTTGGCGCAATGATACTGGGAATGCTGGGGTATATTCTGGTAAAGAAATTTTATCAGAAAAAGAAGAAAGCAGATACATCCAGGTCGGAGCAGAAATGTGATGTGACGGAAAATAGTACAGACGGATTTTCAGCAGATCAAAAAGAACCTGGAATAACATCTGCGAGCAAGAACAGTGACAGCAGGAAAGAAACCGAAAAAAATATTCCCACAAAAACCGAAAATTTCTCAGATGGATTTGGAGAGACCGTGGTTCTTTCTGCCGGAGCAGTCAGAGGTCCCGCCACACTGGTAAGCCGGGAACCAGGAGAACTGGCAACTATTTATCTGGAAAGAGAGATCACAGTGGTCGGAAAGCTGGAAACTGCTGCAGATGCAGTGATCAATATGCCAACCGTCAGCAGGATCCATGCCAAGATCCGAAAAAGAGAGGGAGAGTATTATCTGGCAGATCTGAATTCCAGAAACGGGACTTCTGTTAATGGACAGCTTCTGAAAACAGGAGAAGATCATTTGCTGGAAGATGAAGATGAAGTGGATTTTGCACAGGCCCGTTATATTTTTTTGAAATAACAAAGCGAAAAAATTGGTTCCGTGTCGTATTATATAAAAGACCGCAGGTTGCCTGCCTGATGAAAATCTGTTAAAATGATAAAATAAAGTTGAATTTTCAGATTATAGCGGCGGATTTTGAGAATATATTTTTGGAAACGCTGTAGAAAAGAGGCTGGAAGTGGAAGAAATAAAAAAAGAACCTGTGACTGTCTTGCTGATCCTTATCAATGCGCTGATCTTTCTTGTGGTAGAATTTACCGGTGGTTCAGAGAATGGACAGCATATGCTGGAGTGTGGCGCTGTTTATGCGCCGTTGATCCTGGAGCAGGGACAATGGTACCGGATGTTTACCAGTATGTTCCTGCATTTTGGGGCACCGCATCTGATCAATAACATGCTGGTTTTGTTTGTGCTTGGTCAGAGACTGGAACCGGTGACAGGAAAGATAAGATTTCTGATGATCTATATATTGGGTGGTCTGGGTGGAAATCTGCTCTCTTTGTTCTTTGATATGCAGGTAGGAAACACTTCTTTATCCGCAGGGGCTTCCGGAGCTGTTTTTGCGGTTATGGGCGGCATGATCTATGTGATCATACGGCACAGAGGAAGAGTTGCGGATCTGACTGTCAGACAGATGCTGATCATGGCTGCGTTTTCACTGTATTTTGGATTTGCCAGTGAAGGTGTGGACAACATTGCTCATATCGGTGGTCTGTTGTGCGGTTTCCTGACTGCGGTAATTCTTTATCATCCCAGAAAAATATGGAAAACGGTTCCCTGACCGGGAGTACTTTCCAGAGAAATATCACCATGGTGTGCCTGTGCGATCTGTTTTGAAACAGCAAGACCAAGACCGGTTCCGGACTCTTTGGTCGTGAAAAATGGCTGAAAGATCGTAGCCTGTTGTTCTTCGGATATTCCACAGCCATTATCCTGGATATCAATGCGTATGCCAGAGCCTTCCGGAAAAGCAGAGACGGAAATCTTTCCGCCGGGAACAGGAACGGCTTCCCATGCATTTTTCAGAAGGTTCAGAAGCATCTGGCGGATACGGATCCGATCAAGCGCAATAGATGGCAGGGACGTTGGAATATCTGTTTCAAGAGTAATATCCAGATAATCCAGAGTAGGTTTTATGGATGCGAGGATTGTTTTGAGATAGCTGCAGGTGTCAACGTTTTCTGTTTTGATATGACCTGCGTTATTAAATGCAGAGAGTTCATCAAGAAGTTCTTTTACATAATCGAGATTATCCATAACATCATCCCAGTGGTCATATTC
>CAVEKJ010000108.1:0-6421 GCA_963616205.1 Prevotella sp. | reverse complement strand
GCCGGATATCCATGGATGATGTTCCGGCAGGAATTGTATTATCAGTAGCATCCGCGGATCACATGGTATCCGTAACAACTGCACAGAAATCAGATATTACGATCAATGCAGCAGACACAAACGCAAACAAAGTTTACGTAACATCCTCCGCACCAGGAAGTTTCACCACAACCTTCAAAGACTACACCGACATTTCCGAACCGGTAAAGGAAACCACAGTAAAAGTAGCCTGCAAAGCCAACACAACCGTAACCGTAAACCAGACCACAGATCAGAAGATCCAGTTAAATGGTGCAGAATCCGCATCCTACACCAGAGATGAGGGAACCAGAAATACAGATACCGGTCTTCTGGACAATGCAAAAAGAGAAGAAATGAAGGATACTGCGCTGGATGCGGAAAAATCCTACCAGATTGAAAGAAAAGATTCCGATATGGTACTCAGCACCAGCTCAAAGAACAACAATGATTACGATGAGGTAGTTCAGAAAACACCGGCAGACCACAAACATACCTGGGATTCCGGAAAAGTCACAAAAGCAGCAACCTGTAAGGAAACAGGCGTAAAAACCTATACCTGCTCAGGCTGCGGACAGACAAAAACAGAGACCATTGCGAAAACCACCACACATAAATGGTCCGCATGGAAAAACGTCACAGCAGCCAAAGTCGGAGTAAAAGGCTCCAAACAGAGAACCTGCTCCGTGTGCAAACAGACCCAAAAAGGTGTGATCCCGGCACTTCCGACTGTGGTAAAGATCAAGATCACAGGATTTAGTACCCGCTATTCCGGCGGTAATGTGAGAGCAACGATTAAGTGGAGCGCGGCTTCCAAAGCGAAAAAATATCGTATCTGTTCCGGATATATCAATAATAAGACTTATTCCCGCAAAGAAAAAGCAGCAACCGGAGCAAGAAGTATTACAGTAAGCAAAGCGGTATCTTCCAAAGCAGTCAATCGTTTCTGGGTGGAAGCTTACGACAGTAATGGTAATCTCTGTGGAAAATCTGACGAGAAATACTATATGAGAGGAACCAGTATTTCCGGTTTGACATCAGGAAAGAAATATTTTACCCTGAAATGGAAAAAAGGCTCTACAGGTGTCAGCGGTTATCAGATCCAGTACAGTACAGCGGCCAATTTCAAAAAGGCAAAAACCGTAACTGTAAAAAGTGTTAAAACTCTTTCAAGAAAAATTTCCGGACTGAAGAGCGGCAGATATTATGTTCGTATCCGCACCTATGGAAAGATCAAAGGAAAGACCTGCTATTCCAGCTGGAGTAGTGCAAAGAAGGCAACTGTGAAATAAAAAACAGTTAAGGATGGTACAGGAAATGCCGACTATGGTATTTCCTGTACCGAAATAAGAGGGAAAAATGAAAAACCAGGAACTGGAAAGAAAAATATTAGAAATCATCACCAATATCAGAGAGACGAAAGTTCAAGTCAGGCCGGAGAAAGAATGGCTTCTGGATAAATACGAGAGATATAAACAGAGGCTGGAGGAAGAGGAAAACCAGAAGCTGACCAGAACTCAGACGGACGAAAGACTATATAAGGAGCTGTATCATACAGCTCCTTTAAAATACAGCCAGATAACAAAGATTCGTTACTGGAGAAGCGGAGCTCATTTTCCGGGGAAGTACCAGGAGGCTTTAGGGTTCGCACAGGCATTGGGCCTCGATGAGGAGGAGATCCGGTATTTTTTTCAGGTTTATCTGGAGCAAAATTATTTTGCAGATGAGAAAAAACGAAAAGCAGCAGCCGAACTGCTGGACAGTCTGAAAACAGAATTTCAGCAGAAGATACACCCGTCAGAGCTTTTGAGATATGGGATCCGGGAGAGTGATCTGCCGAGAAGCTTCCGGATGCTTTATTTTGAGAAAGCTGCGGGTTATGTAAACCTCACCAGTGTGACGAAAGAAGGCCGGCTGAATCCTCAGGAGAGTGCTAGCTTCGGGTCAGAACTTATGCGTATACAGAAGATGCAGGGACATTTTTCCAGAAAAACTCTGATCCGGCATCTGATCATTCTGGGAAGTCCGTTTGTATCTGTGGAGCAGATGAATATCTGGCTGGAAGCTCTTGGCTGTGCAACGCTTCAGGAGAGCCACATAACTGTCAGCGGTTATCCGCAGGATCTTCTTCTCATAAAAATACTGAAGCTTTACGAAAAAGCAGCCGGAGGTCTGGAACCGCAGAAGGGAAGGCTTCTGCTCCGCTGTATTCTGGTAGAGATGGACAGGACGTTGAGGAAGCAGGGTATGCAGGAATTGTGCTTCATGTATTTTAAAGCACTTCAGGGGTGCATAGATGGAAAATAAGACGAGGTATCGGGAACAGGTGCTGGAATGGGAACGGAACATACATGCACTCAGAAAAAAATACAGAAACACACCGGTGGGATATCAGAGCATACAGCAGGAAACGGGATCGGAAGCTTCTCTGAAAAAACTGGAAGCCGAAATTGTGGAAACAAAAAAGCGAAAGATCCTGAACCAGCCGCTCGAACAACTCCAGATGTTTGCAGGAAGAAAAAAGGAGCTGCGGCAGATAGAAGAAATCCTGCAGAAGGAACATCTTGTGCTCCTTCATGGAATTGGCGGAATCGGCAAAAGCTCTCTTGCACACTTTTATGGATATGAAAAACAGAAGCAGGGGACACGGGTAGTTTTTCTGACCTGCCAGAAAAACATTCTGGAAATGATCGTGTCAGATGCACAGATCACGATTTCGGACCTTACCTATAATATCAGGCAGTACCGCAGCAAACGGGCCTATTTCCGCGGGAAGCTCCATGCACTGACAGAAATCGCGGAAAAAGAAAAGCTGCTTCTGATCGTAGATAATTTTAACCTAGAAAAAGACAGTTATCTGAAAGAATTGCTGGAGGTGCCCTGTGATTTTATTTTTACCAGCAGGATCGTTCCGGAATTTTTTGATGAGAGAGTCCGGATACTTGTACAGGGTATCGCAGAGGAGGAATGGGAGGAGTTTCGCAGGCTTTATTTACGCAGGGAATGTCCGGGGGAAGAGATCCGGAAGAAACGGATAGAAGTGAGTAATCATCCGTTGTTTATGAAACTGTATCTTTTTATGCTGGACAGAAATGCTTCCATGGAGAAAAGTGAAGGGCAGCAGTGGGAAAACGTGGAGATCTTAAAACCGCTGCAAGGCATCCAATTGAAAAAACAGGAAAAACTTTTTCTGCTGTGGATGTCGCTTCTGCCTGTGAATGGGATTTCAGGAAAGCTGTTCTGCCTGATCTGCGGAATCGAAAAAAAGCAGCTGAAACGGTTGCTCCGGTATGAGCTTCTTGAACAGTCACCGCAGACGGAGGATGGAGAGTGGAATATACGGATCCATTCGGTCATAGCAGGAGATATCCGGAAACAGCTTCTTCCCTCCTACGACAACTGCAGATTTTTTCTGGAGCGTTTTGTCGGATATCTGGGTGGAGAGCTGGATGGGATCGAAACCTGGAACAGGAGTTACAGGGAAAATGCCGAACTGGTGGAACCTGTTTTGTGCCTGACAGAGAGGTTTCGGAATCCGCCGGTGCGGATGCTGAAAAAATATGATGAATTTACTACGCTTTTGTGGGTACAGGGATATTTTGATGAGGCGGAAAGGATTGTAAAGAGAAGCTATGAGAAAGCTGCGGCAAGTCGTGGAGAAGGAGACGAACTTACTGCTTATCTTGCCGGACGTGTGGCAGCTGTTTATTATAACCGGAGTATGCATGCAAAAGCAGATCACTGGTATCAGAAAAGTCTGGAATGTTTTGAACAGATCCCGGAATCTGAGATTACGGAAGAGGTGGCACGGAATCATATGGATATCCTGACGAAGCTGCAGAGAAAAGCGTGGTTTGAGGAAGACTTTGAGGCAGCGGACAGATATTATCACAAAGCATTGCAGGAAGAACAGATCCGTGAAAAAGTTGCCGGAAAAGGTTCGCAGGAGCTGCTTTTTGGGAAGCGATGTGTACAGTATGCTCATATGTATCATGCTTTGAGCCTGAGTCAACGGGGGCAGTCAGAACAGGCAGAGAAACTGATGCTGGATGGTATGGCGGAACCGCAGATCCGCAACAGCCGTTTCTGCTATATGGAGTTTTGCCACAATTATGCAAGAGTACTTTACGAAAAGGGTGTAAGGGCGTCAGAGGATCCTGCAAACCGGAAAAAAGATCTGCAGAAGGCTGAGCAGCTTATCCGGGAGGCAATAGAAAGCACAAGAAAATTCCGGGGATCACAGTATTATTATGTGCATGAGCAAAAGGAACTTCTGGCAGATATCCTTCTTGCGGAAGGTAAGGAGGCAGAAGGAGAGAAGGTGCTGGAAGAGATCATTGAGGTTCTGCAGGAAGAATTTCCATATGATGAATCGTGGATGAAGCGGGTTATGGAGAGATTCCGGTCTGTTAAGATCAACTTTGTTGATAGAACAGAAAAAAGTCGATAAACTGCCAATGATATAGTATGAAAAAATTTTGGCGAAGCCGAAAGAAGGAGGAAAAATATGAAAGGTAAAAAAAGAACAAAAAAATTAATAGCAGGGCTTTTTCTGATATTCGCACTTGCGTTTATGATCGTCCCTGTAAAAAAAGTTCAGGCATCGGATGGCTGGGGAACCTGTGGAGATAAGATCACCTGGTATTATCATGATAACAGCGGATGGCTAGAGATCAAGGGAACTGGGGAGATGACGTCTGTACAGTGGGAAACTTATAAGAAAAAAATAAAAAAAGTTACGATTTCTTCCGGTGTAACAAGCGTGTCAAAGAAAGCTTTTTATGATTGCAAAAATATGACATCGGTTACGCTTCCCAAAAGTATAAAAACTATTGGGGATCATGCATTTGATGCGTCGGGAATTAAAGCGGTTAATTTACCGGAAGGGCTGACTTATATAGGCAGTTACTGTTTTGCAGGCTGCGATGCATTGACGTCTGTTAAAATACCGAATAGTATAACGGAATTGAGGTCTGGTACATTTTGGTCATGTGATAATCTGCAAACAGTAACACTGAGTAATAATCTGCAATCGATAGGATATGAATGCTTTTCTTTCAGTGGTTTAAAAAGTATTAAATTTCCGGCTTCCCTGCGTTCAATTGGAGCACATGCATTTTGGAGTACAAAATTATCATCTGTGGTTATTCCATCCACGGTAACGGAAGTCAAAGAGTTGGCTTTCTGGAACTGCAAAAGACTTTATTATGCAGAGTTTAACGCAAAATGCGAGAGCATGGCGACTTTTAGCGGTACACCTCAGCTGAAAGCTGTTAAATTTGGTGAAGGAGTTACAAAGATAGATAAAGAAACTTTTGGAGGATATGAAGAAAGACCCGTACATATATATATTACTTCGGCCAGAACAGAAATTCCATACAGATTGCAAATCAGAGGTTACTATATCTACGCAACAAAAGGATCAAAAGCATGGGAGTATTGCGGAGAAACAGAAGAAGCTACGTTTGTTGATATTAAATCAACAAAAGGTATTCAGGCATGGAAAACAGCAATCAAAAGTACACAAACCTGCAAGGTTAATTTTATTTCCAGTGGAAAATCAGTTTCCACCCAAACCGTTTTCTACGGAAGTAAGGCAAGTAAACCGAATGCTCTTAAGAAAAAAGGATATATTTTTGCCGGATGGTATAATGGGAATAAAAAATATAATTTTAATGCACAGGTAAAATCCAATATTACATTAAAGGCAAAATGGACAAAGGTAACAGTTGAGAAAACCGCGATCACCAGTTTGCGTAATTCGTCAGGAGGTAAAGTAGTTGTAAAATATAAAAAGATCAGCGGAAGCAGGTATGAAATACAATATTCCTATAGTTCTGCTTTCAAACAGAAGAGTATCCTGACTACTAATCAGATATCTTATGGATTTTGGGGACAAAACAATAGAAACGTATATGTACGTGTACGCGCATATAAGTTTGATTCTGCCGGAAATAAGGTTTACGGTGCTTTCAGCAGTACGAAAAAAATAAAGATCAAATAAGCAGAAACGAAAAGGATGCGTATGGAGGAAAAGAAAATGATCGTAAGAACAAGGAGAAGTTGTTATGCGAAGAAAATTTTATAACCGCATAATGGCTGTTACACTGACAGCAGCAATGCTGTTTGGACAAGCACCGGTGATAACACCGGCAGCAGAAGCGGAAGTAAGTGCGAATGAAGCAGCGGCTGAAATAACCGATATAGAACCGGAAGCAGATGCGGAGGAAGATTTCGAAGCAGATCTGTCAGAAGGCACAGATGCGGAACCGGAAGAAAACGAGCTTCCGGATGAGGAAGAGACCACCGACGAGAAAGAGATCACCGACGAGGAAGAGACCACAGATGAGGAAGCGTCCACAGATAGCTCTGAGAGAGACTTTGCCGATGATGTCATATCGGA
>CAVEKJ010000107.1:0-6423 GCA_963616205.1 Prevotella sp. | reverse complement strand
ACTCACGATGGCACACATCCTCACCACCACATCCATGCACAGACCAAGGCTGTGCTAAACAGACTTTCCAGAGCCATCGGGCATATGGAATCCATCAAGCGCATGGTGGAGGACGGACGGGACTGCAGCGAGGTACTGATCCAGCTGTCAGCCGTGAAATCTGCGATCAATAATACAGGCAAGATCATCCTGCAGGATCATATAGAACACTGTATCGTGGATGCAGTGGAACATGGAGACCGGGATGCCATCAGGGAACTGGAGAAAGCGATCGACAGATTTATGAAGTAAGGTAAGGAGTTCATGAGAGATCGTGAATGAGGAAATGCGGCGGTATTGCGGTACCGCTGCAAATACAAAGAAATGAGAGGAACCTATTATGGCAAAAGAGTGCAGCAATTCATCCTGCAACAAATCAAGCTGTGAAGGCTGCGGACAGAAACAGCCACAGAGCCTCATAGCAGAACCAAATGTTTTTTCTGATGTAAAACATGTGATCGGAGTTGTAAGCGGAAAGGGCGGCGTCGGTAAATCCTTCGTGACAGGCTCCCTGGCCAATCTGATGGCTTCCAAGGGTTATAAAGTCGGCATCATGGATGCGGATATCACAGGCCCGTCCATCCCGAAGATGTACGGCATCAAGGGGAATGCACAGGGCAGCGACAACGGGATCTATCCGATGCCAACCGCAAACGGAATCGAGGTTATGTCTGTAAACCTTCTTCTTCCGGATGAGGAGACACCGGTAATCTGGAGAGGTCCGGTACTTGCAAATATGGTAAAACAGTTCTGGAGCGATGTGATCTGGGGCGAGCTGGACTATCTCTTCGTAGATATGCCGCCAGGAACAGGAGATGTTCCGTTAACGGTATTCCAGTCCCTTCCAATCGACGGAGTTGTGATCGTAACTTCCCCGCAGGATCTGGTCCGCATGATCGTCAAGAAAGCCTATAACATGGCTGACATGATGAAAGTTCCGGTACTTGGAATCGTGGAGAACTACAGCTACGTGAAATGCCCAGACTGTGGAAAAGAGATCAAAGTCTTTGGCGAGAGCTACATCGACGAGATCGCCAAAGAACTTAACGTTCCGGTACTTGGCAAGATGCCGATCGATGTAAAACTTGCAGAGCTTGCAGACAGTGGTCTGTTCAGCAAGATTGAGAACGAGTACATCACAGCGGCAGTTGATGTGATGCCGAAGGATGAGGCGTAAGAAATAAAAAAGGAATAACAGAAAAGACCATCGGAATCAGGTACAAGAAGGATTGCGAATATCCTCATTGCAGATTCCGGTGGTCTTTTTATTCAGATCTGGGAAAAATATTTCAGAAAACACTGGGCAGCCTGGGAAAGCTGCAGCGCTTCATGATGTGCGATCACAGCACTTCTTGCAGGGAGCGGTGTTTTCAGGTGGACAGGTTCCAGGCCCGGGCGGTTGCGGAGCATATAGTCCGGGATACAGGCAATGCCAAGGCCGATCTCTGCCAGGTCGATCAAAAGATCATTGCTGTTTAATTCTACCTCAGGCAGCAGCTTCAGTCCCTGTGCCGCAAAAACCTGGTGGAGATATTCGCTGGTGGTGCTCTTTGGCGCAAGCATCAGGATGGGATACTCCAGAAGATTTTCCAGAGAAAGAGGAGTTTTTCCCATAGTGAAGTAATCCGGGTTTGCCACGAAGATATCCCGGAATTCCAGCACAGTCTGAAGTTTGGTGTGGGAAGAAAGCCGGGAGTTTGGGTAATTGGTGACGATCAGTTCTGCCTGACCGTTCTCCAGAAGCTCCGCACATCCGATGGAAGTGCTGTTGATGATCTTGATCCGCACATCCGGGTGATCCTTGTGGAAACGGCGGAGATACGGGATGAGAAAATAGCGGCACAGGGTATCGCTGGCGCCGATCCGCAGCTGGCCGGTAAGATTACCTTCACCGGAGAGTGCGGCTTCCCCTTCGTTCAGCATGGAAAGGGCCGGTTTTACGTGCTGGAGAAGGATTTCCCCTTCCGGTGTGAGGATGACCCGCTTGGTGCTTCTCACAAATAAGGTATGGCCCAGCTTTTTTTCCAGATTTTTGACAGCCTGGCTGACTGCAGACTGGGAGATAAAAAGCTGTCTGGAAGCTTCCGAAAAACTTAAAGTTGTGGCCACGTAGTAAAACACTTTGTAGAGTTCAAGATTGATATCCATATGTAAAAATCCTCCGCTTATAAATGATATAAGATATATTAATTTTACTAATGATATTTCCTATGATACTATATTTTCAGCAGAAAAGAAAGACAGAAATGCTTTCTGCACGTTTACCATCCTTATTATTGGAATCAGAGAAAGGAGTCTTCTATGAGCAACGTAAGACGTGTGTATGTAGAAAAGAAACCTGCCTTTGCGGTAAAAGCAAAGGAACTGAAACATGAGATCAAACATTATCTTGGCATCAGCACAGTAACAGCAGTCCGTGAGCTGATCCGTTATGACGTGGAGAATATCTCCGATGAAGTATTTGAGAAAGCCTGCAAGACCGTATTTGCAGAGCCTCCAGTAGATGATCTGTATCTTGAGAAATTTGATGTGGCAGAGGGCGCACGCGTATTTTCCGTAGAATTCCTTCCGGGTCAGTTTGACCAGAGAGCTGATTCCGCTGTACAGTGTGTACAGTTTCTGGATGAGAATGCGGCACCGATCATTCGTTCCGCGACCACTTACGTGATCGAGGGAACCGTTACAGACGCAGAGTTTGAGGCAATCAAACATCATTGCATCAACCCGGTAGATTCCCGTGAGACAGGTCTTGAGAAGCCGGAGACACTGGTAACTGTATTCCCGGACCCTGAGGACGTGAAGATCTTTGACGGATTCAAGGATATGGCTGAGGCTGATCTGAAAGCACTGTATGATTCCCTGAACCTTGCCATGACATTCAAAGATTTCCAGCACATCCAGAACTATTTTAACAAAGAGGAGAAACGAGATCCTTCCATGACAGAGATCCGTGTTCTGGATACATACTGGTCTGACCACTGCCGCCATACCACATTCTCCACAGAGCTTACCAGTGTGAAGTTTGACGAAGGTGACTATAAGGCTCCGATTGAAAAAACATATGAAGAATATCTGGATGCCCACAAGAACATGTACAAAGGCCGTGACGACAAGTTTGTCTGCCTGATGGATCTTGCTCTTATGGCAATGAAGAAACTGAAAGCAGAAGGCAAGCTTGCTGATCAGGAAGAGTCTGACGAGATCAATGCCTGCAGTATCGTGGTACCGGTGGATGTGGACGGTAAGGAAGAAGAGTGGCTGATCAACTTCAAGAACGAGACCCACAACCATCCGACTGAGATCGAGCCTTTCGGTGGTGCAGCTACCTGCCTTGGCGGCGCCATCCGTGACCCGCTTTCCGGACGTACTTATGTATATCAGGCAATGCGTGTAACCGGTGCGGCTGATCCGACCGTATCCGTAAAAGAAACTCTGAAAGGTAAACTTCCGCAGAAAAAACTTGTCCGCAGCGCAGCTCACGGTTACAGTTCCTACGGAAACCAGATCGGTCTTGCAACCGGTGCTGTAAAAGAAATCTATCATCCGGACTACGTTGCGAAACGTATGGAGATCGGTGCGGTTATGGGTGCTGCCCCGAGACGTGCGGTCATCCGTGAGAATTCCGATCCGGGAGATATCATCATCCTTCTTGGAGGACGTACCGGCCGTGACGGTATCGGCGGTGCAACCGGTTCCTCCAAGGTCCACACAGAGGCTTCCATCGAGGTCTGCGGTGCAGAGGTGCAGAAAGGTAACGCACCGACAGAGCGTAAGATCCAGAGAATGTTCCGCAGAGAGGAAGTCAGCCACATCATCAAGAAATGTAACGACTTCGGTGCAGGTGGTGTTTCCGTTGCCATTGGCGAGCTGGCACCGGGACTTCAGATCGACCTGGACAAAGTTCCGAAGAAATACGCAGGTCTTGACGGAACCGAGATCGCTATCTCCGAGTCCCAGGAGCGTATGGCTGTTGTGATTGACCCGAAAGATGTAGATACTTTCCTGAAATATGCAAATGAAGAAAATCTTGAGGCAGTTCCGGTTGCCGTTGTAACCGAGGAGCCACGTCTTGTACTCAACTGGAGAGGAAAAGAGATCGTAAACATCTCCCGTGCATTCCTGGATACCAACGGTGCACATCAGGAGACCTCCGTTGAGGTTGAGATCCCGTCCAAAGACGGAAACCTTTTCGAAAAACGTCCGGATGTAACAGACGTAAAGAAAAAATGGCTGGATACTCTCGCTGACCTGAATGTATGCTCACAGAAAGGTCTTGTTGAGATGTTCGACGGCTCCATTGGAGCAGGCAGCGTATTTATGCCTCACGGCGGTAAATATCAGCTGACAGAGACACAGTCCATGGTTGCAAAAGTTCCGGTACAGAACGGAAAAACAGAGACAGTTACCATGATGAGCTACGGCTTCGATCCATACCTTTCCTCCTGGAGCCCGTATCATGGAGCATCTTATGCAGTAACAGAATCTGTTGCAAAGATCGTTGCAACCGGTGGTGACTATAAGAAGATCCGCTTCACCTTCCAGGAATACTTCCGTCGTATGACCGAAGATCCGAAGAGATGGAGCCAGCCGTTCTCCGCACTCCTTGGCGCTTATGCGGCACAGATCGGATTCGGCCTTCCATCCATCGGCGGTAAGGACAGCATGTCCGGAACTTTCAATGATATCGATGTTCCTCCGACACTGGTATCCTTTGCCGTAGATGTTGCAAAAGTAAAAGACGTGATCACACCGGAACTCAAAAAAGCAGGAAGCAAACTGGTATGGCTCCGTGCAACGAAGGACGCTTATGACCTTCCGGATTATCCGGCTCTTATGGAGCAGTATGACAGATTACATCAGGATATCCAGGCTGGCCGCGTGATCTCCGCATACGCACTTGACCGTCACGGAATCGCGGCAGCAGTCAGCAAGATGGCATTTGGTAACGGCACGGGCGTAAAGATCGAGCACAGCCTTGACCCGAGAGATTTCTTTGCCCCGGCATTCGGAGATATCATCTGCGAAGTTCCGGATGGAAAAGTCGGCGAGCTTGCCATCACTTACACAGTGATCGGTGAGGTTACCGATGATGCGAAGTTCTCCTACGGCGATACGGAGATCACTCTGAAAGAGGCACTTTCCACATGGGAAGGAACTCTGGAAGGTGTATTTAAGACAGCAGCAGGAACCGAGGATGTCAAGGCAGATGACGGTTTCCTTTACAAAGCAGACAGCATCTACGTATGCAAACATAAAGTTGCAAAACCACGGGTATTCATTCCGGTATTCCCTGGAACAAACTGTGAGTACGACAGCACCCGTGCATTTGAGAGAGCAGGCGCTGAGGTTGATGTAAAAGTATTCAAGAACCTGACAGCAGAAGATATCCATGATTCTGTGGAGATCTTTGAGAAAGCCATCAGCCAGGCACAGATGATCATGTTCCCGGGTGGATTTTCAGCAGGAGATGAGCCGGATGGATCAGCGAAATTCTTTGCAACCGCATTCCAGAATGAGAAGATCAAAGAGGCTGTTATGAAACTCCTCAATGAGCGTGATGGTCTGGCACTTGGTATCTGCAACGGATTCCAGGCTCTCATCAAACTGGGTCTTGTACCGTACGGCGAGATCTGCGGACAGAAAGAGGATTCTCCGACACTGACCTACAATACCATCGGCCGCCATGTATCCAAGATGGTTTACACAAAGGTTGTCAGCAACAAGTCTCCATGGCTTCAGAAAGCACAGCTTGGCGGAGTTTACTGCAACCCGGCATCCCACGGCGAGGGACGTTTTGTCGCAAACGATGAGTGGCTGAAGAAACTCAAAGAAAACGGACAGATCGCAACCGAGTATGTACCGGTAGATGAGACTGGCTATGAGGGCGAGTTTAATGTAAACGGTTCTTATATGAATATCGAAGGTATCACAAGCCCGGATGGACGTGTTCTCGGTAAGATGGCACACAGCGAGCGCCGCGACGCAGGTGTTGCCGTAAACATCTACGGAGAGCAGGATATCAAGATCTTTGAGTCCGGTGTCGAGTACTTCAAATAAGATATATTAAATATGTTAAGCATGCAGTGGCAGGGGATTTCAGACCTCCCTGCCACTGTAAAAATACAAAAAATATATATTTTTTAAAAAATTAAAAAAAGTTGAAAAAACTGTTGACACAGGTCAAAAATCATTATATAATAGCAAAGCGAGTTACGGAACAGAACGTTTCGGAAGTAAACATTATGGGATCTTAGCTCAGCTGGGAGAGCATCTGCCTTACAAGCAGAGGGTCATAGGTTCGAGCCCTATAGGTCCCATGTTACAAAAGAATATGGCGAGATAGCTCAGTTGGCTAGAGCACACGGTTCATACCCGTGGTGTCGA
>CAVEKJ010000106.1:0-6426 GCA_963616205.1 Prevotella sp. | reverse complement strand
GTCCGTCAATAGCCAGATACAGATGGGAATACTCTTCCGGAATGTTGTCGAATTTCTCCTGTCCAGTTTCCGGGATCACGCACTTCTCATCTTCAAATACAAAGTGATAACTTCCGATCACAGCTTTATGTTCTTCGATGGTAGTGGAAATTCCATGTGCCACTACATACTCAACCTTGGAGTGCATCTCTTCGTGTGCCAGATGTTTCTTCTTGGCTGCACTGACAACTGCTTTCGCCATGGAATGCGGGAAATGCTCTTCCATACATGCTGCGATACGAAGCATTTCATCCGGATTATTGTCATCAAACGGAACCACATCCACAACGGTTGGTTTCGCTTTTGTCAGAGTTCCGGTCTTGTCAAATACGATGGTATCTGCCTCTGCCATTGCCTCCAGATATTTGCCACCCTTAACCGTAACTTTATGTGTACCGGCCTCACGGATCGCAGACAGTACGGAGATTGGCATTGCAAGCTTCAGCGCACAGGAGAAGTCTACCATCAGGATCGCAAGGGCCTTGGTAGCGTTTCTGGTGAGCAGATAGGTAAGGGCTGTTCCTCCAAGTGTATACGGAACCAGCTTATCTGCCAGATGCTCTGCCTTGCCTTCCAGGGAAGATTTCAGCTTCTCGGATTCCTCGATCATGGTAACGATCTTGTCATAACGGCTGGAACCACCTACAGTCTTCACACGGATGGTGATCTCGCCCTCTTCCACAACGGTGCCTGCGTAGGCAACGCTGCCTTCTTTCTTGCATACAGGTACGGATTCACCGGTCAGAGATGCCTGATTTACCATGGCTTCTCCCTCTGTGACACTTCCATCAAACGGGATCACGGTACCCATACGCACAACAACCTCATCTCCTGGCCGGATCTCTCCGGACTCTACCAAGATCTCCTGATCATCTTTTTTAAGCCATACCTTACCAACATTCAGTGACATGGTTCTTGCAAGGTCGCCTACGGATTTCTTATGTGTCCACTCTTCCAGGATCTCTCCGATTCCAAGCAGGAACATGATGGAACCGGCGGTACCGAAGTCCTGACGCAGTACAGATACACCGATCGCGGTAGCATCCAGAACCGGCACTTCGATCTTACGGTGAAGAAGTGTGTCAATTCCCTTCCAGATGTATTTCAGGGAAGTCGCTGTTGTATAGATCGCATTCAGCGGATATGGCAGGAATAATCTTCTTCCATAATGATAGATCACCTTGGAGATCAGTTTCTCCTGATACTCTGCGTTCAGCGCTCTTCCTGAACTCTGAAGTACCTGAGATGGAACTTCCACATCCTGATAATGGAATTCCTTAATTCCACGGATGATCTCTTCTCTGCTGCCCTGATAATTCACCACTGCATCGCAGGTTCTCTCATATACCTTGGCAGAAGCCACTCCGTTAAGGTTCTGGAGGTAATACAGAAAAGTATCTGCCTGCTCATAACTCATTCTCTTCTGGGCAAGATGGATACGAAGTCTGCCTCTTGTCTCATGTTTGATATAAAATTTCACGGGAAATCGCCTCTTTACTCAGCTTTCTCTTCTGTAGCTGCTTCTGTCTCTTCTGCTGTCTCTTTGAATGCATCCTCATCTACAGTCTCTTCTGTTGCCTCAACATCCTCTACAGCCTCTTCTGCTGCTGCTCTGTCCTCGTTGATTCCCTTAGCCTCAGCATAGATATCCTCAGCGTTCTCCTGAAGGTTTGTAGCTGTCTTCATAACACAGTCTTTCGCTCTTAAAACGGCTGCTGTACACTCTGTGTAAAGCTTCTTTGCATCCTTGCTTGTAAGGATCTTGATTCCTGCTGTACCGAAAAGAACACCTGCTGCAAAAAGTCCTGATTTTTTGAATTTGAAATCTACCATAATAATTGTCCTCCTGATTGTATGATCAAATTTATTTGTTATCTTTTTTGCGCGGATTCAGATATCTCTCCCCCGCATTTTCATCATTATATGACACTCGCTAAAAAATGTCCAGTGTTTTTTTCGTGAATTTGAAACAATTTGGCGAATTGTCAGTTAATTCAACCTAACAGTTAAGTTTTGCTAATAGTTCAGCTTTTCTAATTCTTAGTCTCTACAAACCGTTTCTTTCCTATTATATAGTGTTTTATATAGCGTTATACAATATCCTTATTCAGCCACATACACGTTATCCCAGTTCATGTACCGGAAGAAGTGCCAGCGTACGGATATTCTGCTCATGAATCTCTCCGCAGGCCCGAAGTCCCGCAAGGATCACCTCATTCAGCTTCTGTCCGGAAAGATGACAGATCGTATCATCATCCAGTTCTACTGTGCAGGCACCTTTTGTACTGCAGGCTACACGGTACATATTTTTGCGGCTGATAGCACCGATGGACTCCAGGGTATTGATCATACGGTATACCGTCGCTACACCGATCTTCGGGTCCAGTGCGGAAGCTCTGTAATAGATTTCCTTACAGCAGGAGCACTCTCCTTCAAGAATAATATCCAGAAGGATCTTCCTCTGTCTGGTGATGCGGAGACCTTTTTCTTTCAGTTTTTCTATGATAAGATCCCTCTGCATCTCTGTGTGCCGGTAACATCCTGTTTTTTTCTCTTCTCTTTCGATTTCTGCGTTATGCATCCTGATCCCTCCTGTTTATTTATTATTGAGAAAACTTTTCTTTTATCTAATAAGTTAGTATACTCCAACTTTGGTTAGTTGTAAATAACTCTGTGAGATTTTTTTCTCCTATTGAGGATTTTGCCGGAATACATTATAATGTTTCGTGAACATGTCCATACGAAACCGTCGTTTTGACAAAATGACGAAAAATCCCCTCTCGTTTTTTCGTCAGAATGACAAGAAACTGCCGGAAACTTTGTACGATTCAGCTCTAGCTCTTTTCCTCCATTTTCGATATACTGTTAACCAGCAAAGGAAATTACGTAAAATAATATATTAATTTGGAGGGAAACAACAATGGCAAGTTTATCATTATCTCACATTAATAAAACTTCTCCGAACGGCTTCCAGGCTGTTAAGTACTCCAACCTGGAGATCGAAGATAAAGAATTCATCATCTTCGTAGGACCATCTGGATGTGGTAAATCTACAACACTTCGTATGATCGCAGGTCTTGAGGAGATCAGCGGTGGTACACTTAAGATCGGTGACAAAGTCATGAACGATGTTGAGCCTAAGGACCGTGATATCGCAATGGTATTCCAGAACTACGCTCTGTATCCTCATATGACAGTTTATGATAACATGGCATTCGGACTGAAACTTCGTAAAGTTCCGAAAGATCAGATTGACAAAGCAGTTCGTGAAGCAGCAAGAATCCTTGACCTTGACAAACTCCTTGATCGTAAACCGAAGGCTCTTTCCGGTGGTCAGAGACAGCGAGTTGCCATGGGACGTGCTATCGTTCGTAATCCTAAGGTATTCCTTATGGATGAGCCTCTTTCCAACCTGGATGCTAAACTTCGTGTACAGATGCGTATCGAGATTTCCAAGATCCATCAGAGACTTGGCGCTACGATCATCTATGTAACACATGACCAGACAGAGGCTATGACACTTGGTACCAGAATCGTTGTTATGAAAGACGGTGTTGTTCAGCAGGTTGATACACCACAGAACCTGTATCAGAAACCAGGCAACCTCTTCGTTGCAGGATTCATGGGATCTCCGCAGATGAACTTCCTTGATGCTGTTATCTCTGAGAAAGACGGTAACACAATCGCTACCATCGGTGGTGAGCATGAGGTTATCATTCCGCTTGCAAAAGCTAAAGTCCTCAAAGACAAAGGCTACATCGGAAAGAAAGTTGTTCTTGGTATCCGTCCTGAGGATATCCATGATTCTCAGATGTTCCTTGAGACATCTCCAAGCAAACCAATGAACTCTGTAGTTAAAGTTTACGAGCTTCTTGGTGCCGAAGTATTCCTGTACTTCGATGTTGACGGAACTCAGGTTACAGCACGAGTTGATCCTCGTACAACAGCTAAGACTGGTGATCCGATCAGATTTGCATTCGATATGGAGAAAGCTCACTTCTTCGACAAAGAGACAGAGCTTACAATCACAAACTAATTCTTACCGAATCAGTAAAACAGAATTTAACCCCGGGGGATATATTTTCCCGGGGTTTCTTTTTTTTACTCCATCCGGATATTCGCATTCCGCGCTGGGGCAAATTTTCACTTCACCTACAGAAAGGACTCAATTTTTATGAAAATACAGCAAACACTCCAAAAATGTCTGGATGACTGGAACCGGATCAGCGGTCTTGACTTCTGCATTCTGGATGAAAATGATCAGATATACAGTTCCACCGGCGACCGTAAGCTTCCCTCTGCTGAAAAGCTTGCCCAGTTTCGGGAAGATACCGCTTTATGTATCTCCAACCGTAGCTGCAGCCTGTACAAACTGACCAATACTTCCCAGAGTGATATGCTTCTGGTCGTATGGGGCTCCTGCGAACAGGCTTCCACCATCGGAGAACTTGCAGTCTGCCAGGTAGAAAGCCTCCTCAATGCCTATGTGGAAAAAACAGACAAAAACTCCTTTATGCAGAATCTTCTTCTGAACCGGTATTCTCAGGTGGAAGCCTTTAATAAAGCTGCCCGGCTCCACATCACACCTTCTGCCCGCCGTGCCGTATTCCTTGTAGAAACCAAACAACATAAAGACGAAAGTGCCCTGGCTACCATCCGTAACATCTTCTCCGCCCGTACCCGGGACTTTATCACTGCCCTGGACGATTCCGGCATCATCGTGGTACGTGAACTCCAGAGCACAGAGAGCTACGACGAACTGGAGGGGATTGCCTGTATGCTGGTGGACATGCTGAATACCGAGGCTATGACCTCTGCCTGGGTTTCCTACAGCAATGTTGCGGATGATATCATGCAGCTCTCTGATGCCTACAAAGAAGCCCGCACTGCCCTGGAAGTAGGAAAGATCTTTTATGCGGATAAAAATGTCTTCGGCTATAACCGGCTGGGCATCGGCCGTCTGATCTATCAGCTGCCCACTCAGGTGTGTGACATGTTTGTCGGTGAGATCTTTGGCGAAGAGTCCCTGGAATCCATTGATGATGAAACCCTCAATATCATCCGGACCTTCTTTGAGAATAACCTGAACCTTTCTGAGACTTCCAGACAGCTTTATGTACATCGGAATACCCTGGTGTACCGTTTTGAAAAACTGCAGAAGCGTTTTGGCCTGGATATCCGTACCTTTGAAGATGCACTGGCTTTTAAGCTTGCCATGATGGTATCCGATTATATCACTTATTCCAGAAATCATGGAAAATAAACATCCTGGTTCAATCGGATATTCGCACTCCCACAGGAAACATCTCTGATTTGAGTCAAGCGGATATTCGTAATCAAAACCCGGAAGTTCCGTCAGGTTCCGTAATTCGGACTCTGGCCGGTACTTCCGGGTTTTTATTTTTTTTGCAAATATTCTTATTTCAGCAGCATCAGACGTTCCGGAGGAAGATACAGATATTTCGGAAGATCCTTATCCGGGTCTTCGGTAAAACTGTTCTTCGGACGCATCCACCAAAGTCCGGCCTCTGATCTGTTCTCTTTGTTTTTGATCATGTACTGATGTTCAAAAGTAGTCTCTATGTACTCGTCCACCTGTACTGCCATACAGTTCTCTCCATGCTCATCCGCCGGACGGATCCAGTGTCCTCGGATTCCCACATGGGTAATATCCTGTGCCACCTTTTCCACTGTGTGAAGCCTTAAGTTCCAGTCTGTGGCAAAGATCTCATACTCTCCCAGTCTCTCTACCCTGGAAAAATTCTTACAGCCTGTAAGCCTGGCTGCTTCCAGACGTCCTGGCTGATCAAAAAGCTGCTTCGTCTCTCCTGTCACAAGGATACGGCCTTCATGCACGATGGAAAGTTCTTTACAGAACTTATAAGCTTCGTCCCTGCTGTGCGTCACAAGGATCATATCTCCGGAATAATCCTGAAGAAAATCCTGCATTTCCCGCTGGAGCACATCCTTCAGATATCCGTCCAGTGCGGAAAACGGCTCATCCAGAAGAATGGCTTCCGGCTCCCCGATCATCATTCTGGCCAGCGCCACTCGCTGCTGCTGCCCGCCGGAAAGCTGGGGTGGAAGACGTTTTTCCAGTCCTTCCAGGTGATATCTCTGGATCAGGTCTGACACTTTTTCCTGTGCGGAAGATTTTTCCCCACGGTAACCGCAGCGTATGTTCTGCTCTACCGTCATCGTCGGAAACAGGGCATAATTCTGAAACAGATAACCGATCCGCCGCTTCTGCGGTTTCAGGTTGATCCTGTTTTTGGAATCAAAGACAGTTTTTCCGTTGATCACGATCTTTCCCTTGTCCGGAGTTTCAATGCCGGCGATGCATCGCAGCGTCATACTCTTACCGCTGCCGGATGCCCCAAGAAGGCC
>CAVEKJ010000105.1:2064-6430 GCA_963616205.1 Prevotella sp. | reverse complement strand
TGCATATAATGTGTCAATAATTGGACTTGCATAAATTTTACAGATTTTCCATAAAATCATACCAGGTGATGAATTTATGCGTATCTGCGAACTGAAACAAAAAGAAGTGATCAATATCCATACCTGCCGCAGTCTCGGCTGTCCTCTTGACGTGGAATTCTGCTGTGAAACCGCCCGTCTGAAAGCTCTGATCATGCCGGAACCCGGGAAATTCTGCTGGTGTTTTTCCAGAGAAAGCGAGTGCATCATCCCCTGGGACTGTATCCGTCAGATCGGTGAGGATATCATCCTTGTTGATTTCCGGGATGAAAAACGGCTGGGAGGAGAATAAATCCTCTCCCTTTTGTCAAGGCCTTTTATTTTTTTAATTTTCCCCGAAAAAGTATATTTCAACCGCCCTCTGAGAATCATCTTAATGTACTGACAAGACAAGGAGGATTCTAAGATGGCACTGAATAAAGTTGAAATCTGCGGAGTAAATACCTCAACCCTTCCGGTTCTCAATCAGGAAGAAAAAGAGGAGCTCTTTAAAAGGATCAAAGCTGGCGATGAAGAAGCCAGGGAATTGTACATCAAAGGTAATCTGCGGCTTGTTTTAAGCGTGATCCGCCGTTTTCAGAACAGCAGTGAAAATCCAGATGACCTTTTTCAGATCGGCTGTATCGGCCTGATCAAAGCGATCGATAATTTTGACACTACCCTTCAGGTAAAGTTTTCTACCTATGCGGTTCCTATGATCATCGGAGAGATTCGAAGATATCTCCGGGACAACAACAGCATACGGGTCAGCCGCTCTCTGCGGGATATCGCCTACAAAACTATTTACACCAGAGAAAATTATATGCGGCAGCATCTCAAAGAGCCTACCATTGCGGAGATCGCCGATGAGATCGGCATTGATAAAGAAATGATCGTCTATGCCATGGATGCGATCCAGAGTCCGGTAAGCCTTTTTGAACCGGTGTACTCCGAGGGCGGCGATACTCTCTATGTGATGGATCAGATCAGCGATAAGAAAAACCGAGAAGAAAACTGGGTGGAAGATATTTCTCTCCGGGATGCCATGAACCGGCTGGGAGAACGGGAACGGCACATTATCGATCTTCGCTTCTACGAGGGAAAAACCCAGATGGAAGTGGCAGATGAGATCGGTATCTCCCAGGCCCAGGTCAGCCGCCTGGAAAAACATGCGCTTCGCAGTATGCGGAATTATCTCAGGAATTAGCCATAACGCTCCATCAGACAGACAAAACTATCTGCATTGGCTATGGAACCTGTAACAAAACAATTGCGGCAGAATATACACCGGCACTCTTTTATAAATTTTTTATAAAACAATGCCGGTTATCCTGCCGCAGTTTTCTGTTATTTCAGAGCTTTCTCAATTTCATCGATCACGATCTGAAGTGCTTTCAACCTTGCATATTTCTTATCCACCGATTCCAGGATATGCCATGGCGCATAGGTGGTGCTTGTTTTCTGAAGCATCTCGTCCACCGCAACCTCATACTGATCCCATTTTTCACGGTTTCTCCAGTCTTCATCTGTGATCTTCCAGCGTTTTTCCGGGTTGTTCTGGCGGTCATTGAATCTTGCTAACTGCGTATCCTTATCAATGTGCACCCAGAATTTCACGATCACCGCACCCCAGTCGGAAAGTTCTTTTTCAAATTCATTGATCTCATTATAGGCACGTCTCCAGTCGTTCTCACTGCAGAATCCTTCCAGTCTCTCCACCATTACCCTTCCATACCAGGTCCGGTCAAAAATGGCGATGTGGCCATTCTTTGGAAGTCTTGTCCAGAAACGCCACAGATAATGGCGGGCTTTTTCGTGTGGCTCCGGGCTTGCTATCGGATGTACCTCAAAGCCGCGGGGATCCAGAGCTTCTGTGATACGTTTGATATTTCCGCCTTTTCCTGCTGCATCCCAGCCCTCATAAGTAATGATCACCGGAACACGCTTCCTATACAGACGGTTGTGAAGGCTTCCAAGTTTTGCCTGCAGTTCCTTAAGTTCTGCCTTATATTCTTCATCCTCCACTTCTTTTCCTTCCAGAGGGATCTCCGACAGCTTCGGCATCTCCACCAGAGGGAAAACATTCTGAAGGATCGGCACGGAGTGTTTACTGTTTTCCATGGCGATCTCGATATTGCTGATCATGGTTTCCAGCACCTGCAGTTCCGCCCATTTCCGGTCACTGGCATCTATGATATACCAGGGTGCGGTGGATGTATTGGTGTCCCGCATATACTGGTCAAAAACTTTTCTGCACTTCTTATAATGATCATTCTGCCAGAGGTCATATTCATTCACTCTCCAGCGGGTATCCTTACTTTCCAGAAGGATGCCCATCCGCTTCTCCTGATCTTTCCGGTCGATCTGCATAAAAAATTTCAGGAGCACATAGCCGTTATCTGTCAGCTGGCGTTCAAACCTGCGGATGCTGTCCACACGTTTTACATAAGCCTCGCCTTTTAGTTTCTTGTCCATCCGCTCACGGCAGGTCTGATCCATCCATCCGGAATCCAGGAATGTAAATTTACCTGCTTCCGGAATCTCTTTAAAATAGCGGTAAAGGAATGGCCTTCGAAGATCTTCCTCTGTAGGGGCTGACATGGTTGCGACTTTGAAAAAACGGGGATCGATATTTTTGATCACCTTACTTATGGTACTTCCTTTTCCGGAAGCGCCCCAGCCTTCAAACAGCACGATCACCGGAATCTTATGTTCTTTCAGTGCCATCTGCAGCTCATATAATCTGGTCCTTGCAGCACTCAAACGCTCTTTGACATCCTCTTTTTCCGGGATCTGTTCCGGGTTCCAGTTTTTTAACATCTGCATCGTCCTTCCTCGAATTTTTTGAATATTCTTATTATACCACATACGCCTCTGTTTTACGATGAATTTTACATGAATTTAACGTATAAACCTCCGAAAAACAGACACATTGCACAATCACAACAGTCAAAAATGCCTAAAAATATTTTTAGCCTCTTGACATTTTGTCCTCTTATTCATACAATATAGGCGCTGATCGTTATTTTTTTAACTCTTATTGAACACAGCAGAAAAAAGCTGTCTGAGACAGCAAGATCCAAGGAGCCAGTCATGAAACTTACAGAAGAACTTCTGAAAGAAATGGAACAAAAAAAAGAACTGTACGGAGACGGCATCATTATGCCGGACGGGGATTACCGTCTGATCCAGGACGGACATTTGAAAACCCTTATGTCTCTTTTACCATATACGGAAAACGAACTCTGGAAAATGATCCCGGATGATGATTCCGCCCTCTTCTGGCTGGTGGAAAAAACAGACTGTGTACTGACAGACGTCAATTCCGCCATCGGAATGAAAATGACCCCTGCACAGCAGAAAACCTATGAGGCGCTTTCCAGCCGCGGGATCGTCTCGGATGAATATTATGATCTTACCAGGCAGCGGGAAAAAGCACATGCACAGCATCTCAAGAAATAAACAGCAACTGGATAAAAGTATCCGCAGTTTACCTGTCAGGCGGATATTTGCAATCCGCATCCGGTTAAACTTATAAAACAAAAAAACTGCCACCAAAATCATAGAAACAACACTTTGTGATGTGCTCTCTGATCCCGGCGGCAGTTTTTATTTATATCTCTCAGTCGTCATACCCTTCCAGGAAAGAATGTTTCACTCCATCTTTCTTGTAAGCGATCACGGTATGAAGGTTGACATTTTCCACACTTCGGAAAATATTACTCTCAATATGAGGATTTACTTTCTTAAGTTCTGCGATCAGATTCTTGATCTCCATTCGCTTGGAAACACTGGTGCCATCTGTCCGGCAGGTGGTGCAGGTATCCGTAAATTTGCAGGCACACTGGATAAAATGCAGGTCATTATAGTCTCTCCAGTGCTTGATATCTGCCTCACGGATCAGATACATGGGACGGATCAGCTGCATTCCCTCAAAGTTTGTGCTGTGAAGTTTCGGCATCATGGTCTGCACCTGTGCTCCGTAAAGCATTCCCATCAGGATCGTCTCGATCACATCGTCATAATGATGGCCAAGAGCGATCTTGTTACAGCCAAGTTCTTTTGCCTTACTGTAAAGGTATCCTCTTCGCATACGTGCACAGAGGTAACATGGAGATTTCTCTACATTATAGACTGCGTCAAAAATTTCTGTCTCAAACACAGTGATGGGAATTCCGAGAAGTTTTGCATTGTGCTCGATCACTGCACGGTTGGTTTCGTTATATCCCGGGTCCATCACAAGAAATACCAGCTCAAACGGAAACTTGTTATGGCGTTTCAGTTCCTGGAACAGTTTGGCCATCAGCATGGAGTCGTTACCGCCGGAGATACAGACTGCGATCTTATC
>CAVEKJ010000105.1:0-2054 GCA_963616205.1 Prevotella sp. | reverse complement strand
GGTTTCACCAGCTCATAATCATTAATCCCTCTGGCAAATCTGGAAAACAGCTGCTTATGGAACTTTTTGCGGATGCTCAGCTCAATATCTTTCCGACGCTGTTCCATTGCCTCATTTTCCTCTTCTTCACTGTCCCCTTTATCGGACTCTTTCTGCATCTGCTGGAAAAGCCACCCTGTATATCCACCTTTCAGGCTCAGTGCGGGAATTCCTTTTTCCTGGAGCATTTCCGCTCCTTCCTTGCTGAAAAGCCCTCTGGTGCAGTAGAGAACCGGGATCTTATCCCCTTTCAGTTCTTCTGCATGTTCTTCCAGTTCCTGCTCCGGAACTGAGATCGCTCCCGGGATCATTCCATATTCTACGGTTACTTTATCACGGGTATCTACCAGAAGATATTTTTCCCTCTCTTTCTCTATCTCATCAAAAGAAATCTCCAGTGTTTCTTCATTCATGCTGTTTTTATTCCTTTCCTTACAGCTCCTCCCGGATCGTGCCGTCACAGGCAATGGTCACAACCTGCCAAGGGATCATCTTCCCGCTGCGCTGCATGGCACGGACCACCGCGTTCTCGATGCCTCCACAGCAGGGAACTTCCATGCGGACGATGCGGATACTTCGGATGGAATTGTTCCGGATGATCTCCGTAAGTTTGTCCGCATAATCTCCTTCATCCAGCTTGGGGCATCCGATCAACGTCACATGATCTTTCATGAATTTCTCATGAAAACCTGCATAGGCATAAGCAGTACAATCTGCTGCGATCAGAAGCTGTGCATTTTCAAAATATGGTGCATTGACAGGAACCAGTTTGATCTGTACCGGCCACTGGGCAAGACGGCTTGTCTGTTCCCAAGCTTTACGGGAAACATCTTCCTGCTCTGCCTGCTGCACCGGCGGTTCCTGTTTCTTATTAAGGCTTCTCGCCATACTTCCAGGGCATACATGCGGTATCCCTGCTGGCGCCTGGCCTATGGATTTCTTAAGCTTCATTCTTTTTTCCACTGCCTCAGCGTCATAGTCTGCGGCTTCCCGCTCTATGATGCGGATGGCATCTTTGGGGCAGGCCGGAAGACAGTCTCCAAGCCCATCGCAGTAATCATCCCGGATCAGTTTCGCCTTGCCACCCACCATAACAATAGCTCCCTCGTGGCAGGCCGATGCACAGGCACCACAGCCGTTACATTTCTCTGCATCAATGTGTACGATCTTTCTTATCATATATCATCTCTCCCTGATTTTTCTGTTTTTGTGAATGTTTTTTCTTTACGGTCACATCATACAGAAATCTCCGGGATTTTTCGGTAACATATGTTACCTTACAGATATAATTCCAGTTTTTCCTGATCCTTCACAATGATCCTGCGCCTGTGGATCTCCAGGATTCCTTCCTCCTGCATCTTTCCCAGCTCTCTGGAAAGGGATGGCCTTGTGATATTCAGATAATCTGCCATTTCTTCCCTGGACAGGTTCATATGGATCTCTCCCTCACTGTCCTGACATTCCACAAGAAAACGGACGATCCGCTCCCTGAGGCTCCCGCTTCCCAGGATCCGAAGCTTCTGGTTCATATTGTAAGCCTTCCCCGCAAAAACCTCAAGAAGATTTTCCCGAAGTTTTCGGCTTAAAGGATCCCCCTCCCGCTCTGTAAAGATCCGATTATCCAGGATCAGCACGGAGGTCCTGCCTGCTGCTTCCACATACATATCATAGGAGGGCTTTTCCATAAAGGCATAGACTTCCCCGAACAACGCCCCCGGTTCTTTCAGCTGCGCCAAGAGGATCCTTCTTCCGGAAAAGGTCTCTTTTGCAATGATCACACTTCCGCTAAGAAGCATATACACTGCCCTGGGACGATCCGTTTCCTTAAAAACCCTCTCCCCTCTGGAAAAATTTCTCACCGTTCCCTCCTGTTCCAGAAGTCTCAAAAGTTCCTCTTCCTCCAGATTTTTGCACAGTCTGCTTTTTCTTAAAACCGGCAGCAGCTCTTTTCTCTTTTTCTCTTCCATTTTTCACGTCACCTCATCTCTGTACAGGTTTTTACCATATTTCTGCAA
>CAVEKJ010000104.1:0-6493 GCA_963616205.1 Prevotella sp. | reverse complement strand
GCGTTTATCCGGAAGGACTGTATCAGTAATAAAGGAGAGTATTATGGGTAAATATTTCGGAACAGATGGTTTTCGTGGTGAAGCAAATGTAAAACTTACAGCAGATCATGCATTTCGTGTGGGACGTTATCTCGGCTGGTATTACGGCAGAGACCACAAGGCGAAGATCGTGATCGGCAAGGATACAAGAAGAAGCAGTTACATGTTTGAGTATGCACTTGCGGCAGGACTTACCGCATCCGGAGCAGATGCCTATCTGCTTCATGTAACTACAACTCCAAGTGTGTCCTATGTGGTACGTACAGAAGATTTTGACTGCGGTATCATGATTTCCGCAAGCCATAATCCGTTTAACGATAACGGAATCAAGGTCCTCAATGAGAACGGACAGAAGATTTCCGCAGATATTGAAGCACGCATCGAGGCTTACCTGGACGGTGAGATCGAGGAGCTTCCGCTGGCAACCGGAGAAGATATCGGATGCACCGTAGATTTTGCATCCGGAAGAAACCGTTATATCGGACATCTGATCTCAATCCCATGCCACGATTTCAAGAATATCAAGGTCGGACTGGACTGCTCCAACGGAAGTTCCTCCGCCATTGCCAAGAGTGTTTTTGATGCACTCCGTGCAAAAACTTACGTGATCAACAATGAACCGAACGGAACCAACATCAACCGCGGATGCGGTTCCACACATATCGAAGTCCTGAGACAGTTTGTCATTGACAAAGGTCTGGATATCGGATTTGCATACGACGGTGACGCAGACCGCTGTATCGCGGTAGACCATCGCGGAAATATCATCGATGGCGACAAGATCATGTATGTGTGCGGCAAATACTTAAGAGATAAAGGTCAGCTGAACGGAAATACTGTTGTAACAACGGTTATGTCCAATCTTGGTCTTTACAAATCTCTGGAGCGTGAAGGTATTGACTACGAGCAGACTGCAGTGGGTGACAAATACGTTGCCGAGAACATGATGGAAAACAATTACAGCATCGGCGGTGAGCAGTCCGGACATATTATCTTCAGCCGTTATTCTGCTACCGGTGACGGAATCCTGACTTCCCTGATGATCATGGAAGCATGTGTGGATCAGAAAGCCACACTCTGTGATCTTGCAAAAGAGATGAAGGTTTATCCGCAGCTTCTCCGTAATGTGCGCGTCTCCGACAAAAAGACTGCACTTGAGAACGAGAAGGTAAAAGCGGCGATCGAGGCAGCTGCAGAGGCACTTGGTGATGATGGCCGTATCCTGGTACGTGAGAGCGGTACAGAGCCGCTGATCCGTGTTATGGTAGAAGCAGGAACCGATGAACTCTGCCATAAATATGTAGACAGTGTTGTTGATGTGATGGAAGCCGAAGGGCTTGTTGTAGAATAAGGAATTTCATGAAAAATACAAAAACCGTATTGATTCTTGCGGCCGTTACAGGGGCGTTGCTTCTGGGCGGCTGCGGCAGTGAAAAAACAAAAACATATGAGCAGGCAGGCAAAGATCTTTCCCAGGGAAGTTACAAATATGCGCTGGAAGAGTATCAGAGCTCGATCCAGGACGGGGTAAAACTGGCACAGTCCTACCGTGGCGCAGGTATCGCATGCCTGCGTCTCGGCAAATATGAGGATGCGGTGAATAATTTTACAGAGGCACTGAACTGCGATAATGTAAGCAAAAGTCTCCGCAAGGATATCCTGTCCTACCGTGCTACCGCAGAGCTGAAATGGGGCAAGTATGAGGATGCCATGGCAGACTGCCAGACACTTGGAGAAGATTTTTCCATGGATGCAGACAGTTATTTCCTCACCGGAAAAGTTGCTCTTGCCATGGATTCCTATGAGGAAGCGGCGTCTAATTTCAAACAGGCTTATGGTGAGGATGCCACCTATGATATGGCGATCCAGATCTATGAGGCATACCTGGACAGGGACATGGAAGCAGACGGAACCAGATATCTGGAGGCTGCCCTTTCTTCCGAGGCTAAGGATGCCCAGGATCACTGTGACAGAGGCCGTGTCTACTACTATATGGAAGACTACAGCAATGCAAAAAAAGAGCTCCTGGAAGCATCCAAGAAGGATAATACCGAGGCCCTTCTTCTCCTGGGAATGGTATATCTGGCACAGGATGATGTGGAAAATGCCCGGGCAATGTACAAACAGTACATTTCCGCAGTGGGAGATTCTGCCAAAGGTTATAATGGCCTGGCATTGTGTGATATTCGAAACGGCGATTATGATTCCGCTCTTGATAACATTACCAAAGGTCTTCCTGCGGCGACCACAGACGAGATGCAGAGCCTTCTGTTCAATGAGATCGTAGCATATGAGAAAAAACTGGATTTTTCCACCGCACTGACCAAGGTACAGGAATATATTGATATGTTCCCGGAAGATTCCGCCGCAAAAAAAGAGCTGGCTTTCCTGAAAACCAGAACGTCTTCGGAGGGCTGATATGGAATATTTTGAGGAAATACAGGACCGGGTCATCCTGATCGGTGTCCAGGCGAATCTTGGGGACGACATGGAAGAATCCCTGGATGAACTTGGAGAGCTTGCGGCAACAGCCGGTGCAGCTGTTGCAGGCAGGATCATCCAGAACCGTGAGGCAGTACACCCCGGTACCTATATCGGAAAAGGCAAGATCGAGGAAGTAAAAGGCCTTCTCTATGCACTGAATGCCAATGGTGTGATCTGTGACGATGAGCTTTCTCCTGCACAGATGAACAATCTGGAGCGGGAACTGGAGTGCAAAGTCATGGACCGTACTTTGCTGATCCTTGATATTTTTGCGAAGCGTGCCGTCACAAGCGAAGGTAAGATCCAGGTAGAGCTTGCCCAGCTTCGTTACCGTTCCGCACGCCTTGTGGGACTCCGTTCATCCCTTTCCCGTCTGGGAGGAGGAATCGGAACAAGAGGTCCCGGTGAGAAAAAGCTTGAGACAGACCGCCGTCTGATCCGAAACCGGATCTCCGCACTGAAGCAGGAGCTTTCCCAGGTGGAGAAGCACAGGGAGCTGATCCGTTCCAGAAGAGCGGTAGGCAATCTGAAGACTGCGGCTATCGTCGGTTACACCAACGCCGGAAAATCCACGCTTCTGAATATACTGACCGGAGCGGCGGTGCTTTCAGAGGATAAACTTTTTGCCACACTGGATCCGACCACACGTCTTCTGACGCTGGATGACGGACAGCAGCTTCTTCTTACGGATACCGTAGGCTTTATCCGCAAGCTTCCCCACAATCTGGTGGAAGCCTTCAAGAGTACCCTGGAGGAAGCCAAATATGCGGATTATATCATTCATGTGGTAGATGCATCCAATCCTCAGGCGGAGATGCAGATGCATATCGTATATGAGACCCTGAAAGAGCTGGGAGCCCTTGGGAAAAAGACGATCACACTTTTTAACAAGCAGGACCGTGTTTCCGGGGAGAGCCTCCGGGATCTCCGTGCAGATCATACGCTGAAGATTTCCGCACGGACAGGAGAGGGACTTGGAGAATTTAAACAGCTTCTTTCTGAGATCCTGGCAGAAGGACAGATTTATATGGAGCGGCTTTTTCCCTATGCGGAGGCCGGCCAGATCCAGCTGATCCGTGAGTACGGACAGCTTCTTTCGGAAGAGTATACAGAAGGCGGGATCGCTGTAAAAGCAAGGGTTCCGCGGGAAATCTATCCGAAAGTCACATAATGTTAAAAAATCTACTCAGTACCATATATAGTACCGTGAACAAAACGGGCACTATATATGGTACTTTTTGTGTTGACGCAAGGGTGTGCGTCTGATACAATAAGCCTACAGCGCTTTGAACATAGATCGGGAAACGGAGTATGTTCATGGGCAGGCAAGTAAAGCGGAACGGGAGTGTCCGCTTATAAATAAATGCATGAGGGAGGCATTTTCTTATGTTTCAGGTAGTAAAAAGAGACGGTGAATTAGATGAATTTAAAATGGGTAAGATCACCGCGGCAATTGATAAGGCCTTTGATGCCAAGGGCAAGAATTACAGTCCGGATATGATCGATCTTCTGGGACTTCGTGTCACAGCAGATTTTCAGAACAAGATCGAAAACAACCGGATCTCTGTGGAGGACATCCAGGACAGTGTGGAGAACGTGCTGATCCAGGCAGGATATTCCGATGTTGCCAAGGCATATATCTTTTATCGCAAGCAGCGTGAGAAGATCCGCAATATGAAATCCACCATCCTTGACTATAAAGAGATCGTAAACAGCTATGTAAAGGTTGAGGACTGGCGTGTAAAGGAGAACTCAACAGTAACTTATTCCGTAGGAGGACTGATCTTAAGCAACTCCGGCGCAGTTACTGCCAATTACTGGCTGTCAGAGATTTATGACAATGAGATCGCGGAGGCACACAGAAATGCGGATATCCATATTCACGATCTGTCCATGCTGACCGGATACTGTGCAGGATGGTCCCTGAAACAGCTGATCCGCGAGGGACTTGGTGGTATTGAAGGCAAGATCACCTCCGCACCTGCCAGGCATTTGAGCGTACTCTGCAACCAGATGGTGAACTTCCTGGGAATCATGCAGAACGAGTGGGCAGGCGCACAGGCATTTTCATCCTTTGATACCTATCTGGCTCCTTTTGTAAAGGTGGACAACCTTTCCTATCCGGAAGTTAAGAAATGCATTGAGTCTTTTGTATACGGCGTAAATACTCCGAGCCGCTGGGGAACCCAGGCACCGTTTTCCAATATCACACTGGACTGGACTGTTCCGGATGACCTTGCAGAACTTCCGGCGATCGTAGGCGGTAAAGATATGGACTTCAAATACAAAGACTGTAAGAAAGAGATGGATATGGTCAATAAGGCATTTATCGAGACCATGATCGAGGGAGATGCCAACGGACGTGGATTCCAGTATCCGATCCCGACTTATTCCATTACAAAGGAATTTGACTGGTCCGATACCGAGAATAACAGACTTCTCTTTGAGATGACTTCCAAATATGGAACTCCGTATTTTTCCAATTATATCAACAGTGATATGAAACCAAGCGACATCCGCAGCATGTGCTGCCGTCTCCGTCTGGATCTCCGTGAGCTCCGCAAAAAGAGCGGCGGTTTCTTCGGTTCCGGTGAGAGCACAGGTTCTGTTGGCGTTGTTACAATCAATATGCCGCGTATCGCATATCTTTCCAGAACACCGAAGGAATTTTATCAGCGTCTGGACCACATGATGGATATTTCCGCAAGATCTCTTCACATCAAGAGAGATGTGATCAGCAGGCTTCTGGATGAGGGACTGTATCCGTACACCAGGAGATATCTTGGAAGCTTTGACAATCATTTTTCCACCATCGGTCTTGTGGGAATGAACGAAGCGGGCTTAAATGCATGCTGGCTGAAAAAAGACATGACAGATCCGGAAACTCAGAAATTTACGAAAGAGGTTCTGGAGCATATGAGAAACCGTCTTTCTGACTATCAGGAGCAGTATCCGGGAGAGCTTTTCAACCTGGAGGCAACACCGGCAGAGTCTACCGCATACCGTCTTGCAAAACACGACAGAAGCCGTTATCCGGATATCAGGACAGCAGGAAAAGAGGGCGATACTCCGTATTACACAAACAGCTCTCATTTGCCGGTTGATTATACAGCTGATATTTTTGACGCACTGGATATCCAGGATGACCTGCAGACTCTGTATACATCCGGAACTGTATTCCATGCGTTCCTTGGTGAGAAACTTCCGGACTGGAAGGCAGCAGCGTCCCTGGTACGTAAGATCGCGGAGAACTACCGCCTGCCGTATTACACCATTTCTCCGACCTATTCCGTATGTCAGGAGCATGGCTATATCAGCGGTGAGCACTTTACCTGTCCGAAATGTGGAAAGAAGGCAGAGGTCTACAGCCGAATCACCGGCTACTACCGTCCGGTACAGAACTGGAACGATGGTAAGACACAGGAGTACAAGAACCGTACTCTCTATGATATCACCCATTCCCAGCTGAAGAAGGTTCACACCAGTGTGATGACCATGAAAGGTGATGAGGTAGAGATCCAGCCTGTGGCATCGCATAAATATCTCTTCACAACCAGTACTTGTCCGAATTGTCGTATGGCAAAGAAAATGCTGGAAGGCGAAGAACTGGAGATTATCGATGCCGAGCAGAATCCCGAGCTTGTCAAGCAGTATGGGATCCGTCAGGCTCCGACACTCGTGATCACTGACGGGGCACAGGTTAAGAAGTATGTGAATGCTTCTAACATTCAGAAGTATGTGGATGAAGAGCTGGATTGAGTTCTTTTGTTAAAATAACTGTGAGTGAAAAGTGGATGGCTGGACGCATGTCTGTTGGATGTGCGTCCGGTTTTTTTATATTTGGTATTTTATGTTATTAGATTTTATGTTCTGGATTTGGGATTTGGAAAATGTGGTTGACATTTCATGTCGGGATGGTATACTTATACCAAAATTTAATGATTAAAAGCGTTACGCTTTAACGTATGAA